>JBBRUO010000045.1:0-18309 GCA_038247725.1 Gemmatales bacterium | reverse complement strand
GCCACATCGAGACGCCCCACGGCGTCCGCCGGCTGAACGCCGGCGGCATCTGGCAGTTCCGGCCGGAGACGGAGAAGCTCGAAGTCTTCGCCCGCGGCTGGGTCAACACCTGGGGCACGGCGTGGAACAAGTGGGGCACGACGTTCGCCACCGACGGGGCAGGGGGGGAGGGGATCAACTACGTCGTGCCCGGTGCGGCGTATGTGACGGCCCGCGACGTGGCCCGCATCCTTCCCGGCCTGAACCCCGGCTCGCCGAAGTATTGCGGGCTGGAGGTCGTGAGCGGCCGGCACCTGCCCGACGACTGGCAGCAGAACCTGATCACCAACGACTTCCGGGGGCACCGCGTCTGCCGATATGTGCTTCAGGAGGACGGCTCCGGATTCGCGTCGAAGGAGCAGAAGGAGGTCATCAAGAGCAACCACCCGGCGTTCCGCCCGATCGACGTGAAGATGGGGCCGGACGGCGCGATCTACATCGCCGACTGGTACAACCCGATCATCCAGCACGGCGAGGTGGACTTCCGTGACGAGCGGCGGGACAAGACCCACGGCCGCATCTGGCGGGTGACGGCGAAGAATCGCCCGCTCGTCGAGCGGCCGAAGATCAGCGGGGCGAAGATCGAGGAACTGCTGGAGTTGCTGAAGTCGCCGGAGGACTGGACCCGCAACCACGCCCGCCGGGAGTTGAAGGCGCGCGGGGCGAAGGAGGTTCTTGCCAAACTTGAGGGTTGGACGGCAAAGCAGAAAGATGACGCGGTGTTGCTAGAAGCCTTGTGGGTTCACCAGGCACTGGACGTGAGGAACCGATCGCTGCTCGCTGATTTGCTTTCTTGTCCGACTCCGGGCGCGCGGGCGGCGGCCTGCCGTGTGGTGGCCGAATGGTATCCGGACGATCCCAAAGCCGTAGAAGACATCTGGCATACCGTCGCGGAACTGGCGAAAGAGCAACATCCCCGCGTTCGCCTCGAAGCCGTGCGGGCGCTAGCTCGCGTGAAGCTCTCCGAATTCGCCATCACCAACGCGCTCGAAAAGCCGGTGGATCGATGGCTCGATTACGCCATCTGGTTGAGCCTTCGCGAAACGAAAGACGACTGGCTGCCACGAGTGAAGGAAGGGAAGCACTCGTTCGGCGCGTATCCCACTAGGTTGGTGTTCGCCCTGCAAGCAGCCGGCGAAGCGGACATCACGAAGCCGCTCATCGATCTCGCGAAGGGCGGTAAGTTGAGCGAGTCGGCCTTGCAGTCGGTCCTTCGCACCGTCGCCGAGGTGGGCAAGGCCAACGACATCTCGTTCGTGTTGTCCCAGTTGTCGAAGGCCCCGAAGGAGACGACCGCCGTCGTGCTTCCGACCGTGGAACAAGCGGTTCGCGCCAAGAAATTCCCGGCGGTCAAGGAGAAGGCGGTCGAGGAGTTGCTCCTTCGCGCCGCACTGGAGGAAGGCGGTCCCGCCCGGCAAGCCGCTCTCCGATTGGCCGGGATGTGGAAGTCGGATATCGTCCTCGGCAAGTACGAGGACGGCGTGTTCAAGAAAGAGAAGATCATCCCGTTGGAGGATGCCAAAGCGTACTTCGACGCTTGGCTGTTGTATGGTGGCCCGGAAGCGGTAGCGACACTGAGCGGCTTCGCCAAAGAGGCGTTCCCGCATCGCGAATTGGCTCTCGCCGCTTTTGTCCAATTGGACGCCCAACGCGGCGCGATTCAATCTCTAAAGATGTTCGCCGAACCGAATCCGCCGGATCTCACCGTGGTCTTCGCGGCGTTCGTGAACCGCAAGGGCGGGCCGGCGGTGCTGGCGAAGGCGCTCGACGGCAAGAAGTTGCCGGCCGATGTCGCCAAGGTCGGCATCCGGGTGGCGAAGGCGAACGGGCAGGCGGACGCGGCGCTCGTGGCCGCGCTCACGAAGGCCGGCAACCTGACCGAGACGAAACGCACCTTCAATAAGGTCGAACTCGCGCAACTTCTGGATGACGTGAAGACCAAAGGCGACCCGGCACGCGGCGAACTCGTATACAGACGGGCGGAGTTGAATTGCCTGAAGTGCCACGGCGTCGCCGGCAGCGGCGGACAGGTCGGCCCGGACATGACCAGCATTGGCGCGAGCGCGCAGCCGGATTACCTCGTCGAAAGCCTGTTGGACCCGAACGCCAAGATCAAGGAAGGCTATAACTCCTTCATCGTCGTGGACGCCGAGGATCGCGTGTTCGCCGGGATCAAGGTCCGGGAGACGCCGCAACAGATCGTGTTGCGCGACGCCGAGGACAAGGAGATCGTCATCTCGAAGGCGGACAAGCCGCAGGTGAAGCCCGGCCGCTCGCTCATGCCCGACGGCCTGACGGACCAGCTCACGCGGCAAGAATTCGTGGACCTGGTGCGGTTTCTGTCCGAACTCGGCAAAGGCGCGTACCTGGCGCAGCCGGGCAAGGTCGTTCGCCGCTGGCAGACGGTCGCGCCGGTGCAACCGCTGTTCACCGTCGTCACCCGCGACCGCCTGGGGGCCGTCGCCACCGCCACCGATTTGACCTGGGCACCGGCGTACAGCACCGTGTCCGGCGACCTGCCGCTGGCCGACTTGCTCAAGTGGCGGATCGGCAAGGGTGAGGAGCAAGCCGTGGCCCGCTTCGCACTGGATTGCAGCACCCCTGGCAAGGTGAAGTTGCGCTTCGCCGATGTCAGCGGACTGTCACTGTGGCTGGACGGGACGCCGCTGAACGCGGAGAAGGAAGTGGTGGTGGACCTGTCCGCCGGCACGCACATGGTGACGGTGCATGTGAAACTGGACGTGCGAAGTGCGCCGCTGCGGGTCGAATTGGACGACGTGCCCGACTCCCCCGCCCGCGTGAGTCTCGTCGGCGGGAAGTAGTCCGGTACGGCTGCCCCGAGAAGTGTTCCGCTCGCTCCGCGAGTGGTGCTGGGATTTGAGAGTCCCGCTCGCGGAGCGAGCGGAATACTTCAACCGAATTCGGTATCATTCGCCGCCGCCGCGAAGCCGACGGATCAACCGGCGGAGCGGCCCGACCTGGGATTCGGCCGGGATGACCGGTTCGACGGCGGAGGCGGGGATGATCACCGAACCCGGTTGCGTCGGGACGGTGGGCGGCGGCACCGGCAGCGGGGCTTCCAGCGCGGGCGGCAGGCCGAACGGCCCCGGCGGCGGCATGACCATCGGCGCTCCCGGAACGGGAACGAGTTCGTCTTTCGCCCCCGCCGCCAGCACCGCGATGGTCATCTTCAACTCGTCGGCCGCCTTCCGGGTCGCCAAGTCCGTGTCTTTTTCGAACTCCTCCGTCCGCTTGGTATTCCCGTTCAGGACGACGCCCTCCAGGGACACCCCGGCGAACAGCCCCCGCGACCGCGAGTACGAGAAGATCTCGGACTTCAGCAGCAGGTCGGTGGCGACGGCGGCGTTGCGGCCGACCGGCCCGGCGGCGACGGACACGTCCCCGCCGAGCTTGAGCTTTGCCTTCCCGTCGAGGATGCGGTCCAGCCCCTTGCGGTTCTTGAACACCAGCACCACATCAGTGGATTGTACGCCGATCTGGAAGCCGACGCTGGCCCCGCCCAGGCCGATGAAGCGGATGTCGCCCCACCCGCCGACTTTGTCCTTCACCACAGCGACTCCGTGGCCGAGTTGCCCGGCGACGCCGAACCCGGCTTTGATCGTCTTCGGCACGATCACCACCGCCTCGGCCTCCCGCAACAGTTTGGCCGGGATCCCCTTCTCCTTGTCGGTCAGGGCGTCGAGGACCTGCTTCGCGTCGGTCAGCGTGACACGGGGCGAAGGCGGGGCGGCCACCGCGACGGTCGCAACCCAGGTTAGGGCGAGGGCGGTTGCGGGGAATCGGAGCATGTCAGCCTCCAAGTGTGAGTGTCGGAAGTCGGCCGTCCTATGCTACGCACGTCCGGTGCCGGGCGGATACGTCAACCGGGAACGCGCGAGCCCGCGGGACTTGCGCGGCTTCGGCAAGCCGCAGCCCTGGCGGCCGGCTTGCAAGGGTCCGGTGGCGCGGTAAACTGGCGACGTTCTTGCTCCCCTTTCCCTTGTGAATCATCTCCTAAACATGCGCGCGTCACGCCAGCGTCGCGGTGACTTCCCTCCAACACCGACACCCCCGGTGGTCTCGGCCGGGACGGGCGTCTCCGTGCGCAAGGTGGTCCGGATCGGCGTGGCGGTTCTCGTCGCGATCGCCGTCTACGAAGTCGGCCGATATGGCTGGGCGGTGTACCAATTCGGGGCCGCCGAGCGGGCGCTCGCGTCGCGGAACTCCGTCGCTGCGGAGACCCACCTGAACCGTGCGCTGCGGGCGTGGGCGGACGAACCGTCCCGACTCCTCGCTGCGCGGGTGGCACGCCGGGCCGGGCGGTACGAGGAGGCCGTCGAACGGCTTCGGCTGTACCGGCAGGAGTACCCGTCGGGACAGTCCTTCGACCGCGAGTTGCGTTTCCTGCGGATGGAGCAGGGCGATCCGGTCCTCATCGAGCGCGCCCTGAACGGGTGCCTGATTCAGGATCGGTCGGCGGACCCGGAAGAGTTGGAAGCGGCTCTGGTCGGAGGAGCGAAACGGTCCCTGGCTGCCTTCACTCGCGGGGAGACCGCAGTTGGCGGGCGGGCGATGCCGTTCGTGGCAAAGGTGCTGCAAGCGGCGGACCTGTGGCTCCGCCTCCGCCCTGCGGCGGCCGATCAGGCGCAGGGGTTGGTCTGGCGGGGCATTGCCCGCAACTGCCTGAACGACCGCCCCGGTTCACTGGCGGATTTCCGCGCGGCGTTGGAACTCGACCCCACGCTCCCCGAGGCCCGGCTGCACCTGGCGCTGGTGCTCACACTGACGGAGCCGGAGGTCGCCGCCGAACACCTCCGCGTCCTTCTCGCACAGGAACACCCGGACGACATCATGGTGCGGATGACGCTGGCGTGGCTCGACCGGAACACGGGCCGACCGGACGAAGCTCGACGGCTGCTGGACGACGTGCTAGCCGCACAACCGCGGAACGCCGCCGCACTGCTGGAGCGCGGCTCGCTCGCCCACGACGAGGGCCAACTGGACGACGCCGAGCGGTGGCTGTCTCGGGCCTTCGAGGTGTCGCCCGATAACCCGAAAGTGAACTTCGCGCTCGCGGCCCTCCTCCGCGCGAAAGGTCGAGCGGGGGAGGCGCAACGGTACACCGACCGCTACCTTCGCCTGGAAGAGGAACGCCTCAAGCGGGGTGAACCGGCTCCGGCACCGGGGCCGCCGAACTAGCGGTGCGAGCCGCGGCCGACCGGGTCCACGAACGGGAAGTCCAATGTCCGTGCCTGACGCGAACAACCCCTCACGCCCCCGCCGGTCGTTGACGATCACGGTCCTGTGCGCCACGTTAGTGGCGGCGGCGGGTGCCGGCGCGTGGTGGGCTCTCACCCCGAAGGAGCAACCGCCTGCTACGTCGGGAGCCGAACCCGCACCGCCGGTCGTCGTCTCCCCGTGGTTCCGAGACGTGACCGCGGGTTGCGGACTCGACTTCACCTATCGGAACGGCAAAGAGGCCAACCAGCACGCGATCCTGGAAACGCTCGGCGGCGGGGTGGCCCTTTTGGATTTCGACGGCGACGGGTTACTTGACGTGCTCGTCGTCGGCGGCGGTGAGTTCGCCGGGCCGGACAAGAAGCGACTCACGGGGTTCCCGTGCGAGGTGTACCGCAACCGGGGCGACTTCCACTTCGAGGACGTGACCGCGACGGTCGGACTCGGCGGGGTGAACTGGTGGTACACGCACGGGGTCGCGGTTGCCGATTACGACCGCGACGGGTGGCCCGACTTCCTGGTCACCGGGTACGGCCGGATTACGCTCTTCCACAACGAACCCGATCGGGCCGGCGGCCGGCGGTTCGCAGACGTGACCGCGAAAATGGGCCTGTCGGACGACTCGTGGTGTACGAGCGCCGGCTGGGCGGACCTGGACGGCGACGGGTTCCCGGACGTCTACGTCTGCCACTACTGCGACTGGTCGGTGGAGAACAACCCGCCGTGCCCAGGTCGATCCCCATCGGCCGCGCACGACATCTGTACGCCACAACAGTTCAAGCCTCTCGCCCACGCCCTCTTCCGCAACACCAAGGGGACCGGCTTCGCGCGGTGGGGCGACGGCCTCCCCGCGACGCCTGGCTACGGGCTGGGGGTCGTCCTGGCGGACCTCGACGGCGACTCCCGGCCGGACATCTACGTGGCCAACGACACCACCACCAACTTCCTGCTGATGAACCGTGGCGGACGGTTCGACGAGACGGCGCTGACGGCGGGGGTGGCGGCCGACGAGGTGGGTAAGCCGGACGGCAGCATGGGGGTGGATGTCGGCGATTACGAAGGGACCGGCCGGCCGTCCATCTGGGTGACGAACTTCCAGAACCAGTTCCACGCCCTCTATCGGAACCAGGGCGGCGGGGCGTTCCTGCACCAGTCGCGGGCGACCGGGGTGGCGGCCCTCGGACAGCAATACGTCGGCTTCGGGACGGGGTTCCTCGACGCCGACAACGACGGCTGGGAAGACCTCGTCTTCGCCAACGGACACGTGTACGCCAGCCTGCCGGAGGCGGAAGAGAAGCAGCGGCCGGTCCTGCTCCGGAACGCCGAGCGGAACGGGCGGCGGTACTTCGAAGACGTGAGCCGGCGCGGCGGGCCGTACTTCGCGTCCCGCACCCTGGGTCGGGGAATGGCCGTCGGAGACCTGAACAACGACGGCCGGCCCGACCTCGTGTTCACACCCACCAACGCCCCCGTCGCCGTCTTGCAAAACGTCGCCGGCGAGACGGCCCCGGCGAAGTGGGTGGGGCTGAAACTGGTCGGGCGGGCATACCGAGACGTGGTCGGTTCGACCGTCGTCGTGGAGAGCGACGGCCGGAAACTCACGCGGTTCGCGAAGGGCGGGGGGAGTTACCTGTCCGCGAGCGACCCGCGACTCCTCTTCGGCTTGGGCAGCAAGGACACGCCCGTCCGCGTCACCGTGCGGTGGTCGTGGGGCGGAGAGCAGGTGTGGGAGGGCGTGACGCCGGGGCGGTACTGGGAACTCCGCGAGGGGGAAGCCGACGCGAAGTGAACGCGAAGGCCACATCGTACCCGCGACGGCTTTCCCTCAGGGCCATTCCATTCTCGGGTTGTTCGGGTGGGTCGCTCACTCCGAGAGCGACTCGTGCGACGCCCCGACTCTCGGAGAGAGTCGGCCACCCTAAAAACGGAATGGCCCTGGCGGCTTTCCCAGGGCTGCTCAGAGAAAGAAGCTGGGAAGAGGTTTTTCACCACAAAGGACACAAAGGGCACGAAGGAGAAGCAGGAAATCCCTCACGTGTCTTCCCTTCGTGCCCTTTGTGTCCTTTGTGGTTCCATCCTGTCTTCAATCTCTGAGCAGCCCTGCGGCTTTCCCACTCGCCCTTGACCGGTTTGCCCGCCCGGTTTATCACCTCAGCCGCGGTACCGAAGACACACCCAAACTCCCCCGGCGGAGGGATTCGCCCATGCGACAATCGTGGAAACGGACGGTGGCCGGCCTGCTCCTATTTGGCGCGGCCGGCGGGGCCGCGTTCGGCCTTACCCAGACCCCGAGCGACCCGCCGGGCTTTATCCCCGCGTCGGATAGCGACCCGGCCACACTGCCGCTGCTGCCCGAAGCCGCCGAACCGCCGCCGGTCTCCCCGATCGTGCAGGCGCAGGCCGTCGAGCCGACCGCCAAGCAGGAGTCCGGCGTCAGCCTGGAGTGGTCCGGCCCGCCGGTCGTGAAGGTGAACGCGCCGACCGAGTACACGCTGACGGTGCGGAACGTGTCCGGCCAACTGCTTCAGAAGGTGACGGTCCAGGTCAAGACGCCGGCCGGCGCGACGGTGACGGAGACCATGCCGGTGGCGAAGGCGCAAGACGGCGTGTACCTGTGGGAACTCGGCAATCTCGACCCCAAGGGGCAGGCGGCCATCAAGGTGACGCTGAGCCAGGCCCGGCGGGGCGAACTCGGCTGCCAGGCGTGGGTGACGCTGACCGGCACCGCCGCCATGAAGGCGATGGTGAAGGAGCCGAAGTTGGCCGTCACCATCGACGCCCCGGAGCGGGCGTACCTGGGCGACGAGATCCCCGTGAAATACACCGTGACGAACGTCGGCGATTACGTCGCCGGGCCGATGACGGTGCTGCTGAACGGGTCGTTCGACCAGCCGAAACTGCCCGCCTTGACCCCCGGCGAATCGAAGACGTACACCGTGAACGTGCCGGCCGCGCGGGGCGGGACGGTGCAGTTCGAGGCGGTCGCGCGCGGGGCCGACGACCTCGCCGCGTCGGCGAAGACGAGTGTCGAGGTGCTGGTGCCGAAGTTGGAACTGAACCTGGCCGGGCCGGCCGAGCGGGTCATCGGGCGGAACGCCACTTACACCCTCAACGTGAAGAACGGCGGGAACGTCCCGCTCGCGGGCGTCGTCGTCCGCGAGCACGTTCCCGCGTCGTTTCGCGTGCTGGCCGTCGGGGCCGGTGGTCTACTGGCCCCCGCCGGGGACGTGCTGTCCTGGACGGTCGGTGATCTGGCTCCCGGTCAGGCCGTGTCGGTGACGTTCGACGGCGTGTCCGACGTACCCGGCCGGTTCACCCACCACGCCGACGCGACCGGCAGCCGCGGTACCAAAGCGTCCGCCGACTGCCGCACCACCGTGGAAGGCATTGCCGCCCTGCGGATGGAGGCGGTGGACACCGTGGACCCGATCCGAAAGGGGACAGAGACGACCTACGAGGTCCGCATCACGAACACCGGGTCGAAGGCCGACGCCGACCTCCGGCTGGTGTGTCAGGTGCCGCCGCAGATGACGTTCAAGGCCGCGACCGGGCCGGTGTCGCACGCCGTCAACGACAACGGCGAAGTCACCTTCGACCTGATCCGCGAGCTGGCCCCGAAGACGGAAGCGGTGATCAAAGTGACGCTCACCGGTGTCACCAGTGGCGACGCCCGGTTCAAGGCGACGCTGACCAGCAAGCAACTCGCCACCCCGGTGGTGAAGGAAGAGTCCACGCGGGTTTACGGCGAGTGACGAAACCGGTTTGAGTGGGTCCGCCTCGCCGAGGCGGACTCATTCGGCTTAGGCGTTCGGGGGAAGGAAAACTCCCCGGAGGTGGGGTGGATTCGTCTCACCCACACCCTCTGCGAGACGACTGCGCAAGTTGAGACGACTCAGGCCCGGCAACGACTTTCGGCCGACTACCGAACCGGAAACGAATCACGGGAACGACGGATGTCCCCCGGACTCGTGCCCCGACCGGGGACCGTTTCACCCGCCGAACGCCTGATCCGCCCCGTCCCGGCGGAACGGACCTACTCAAGCCGCACCGCCTCCACATCCTTCTTCAATTGCTCCACCAGTTCCGCCACGCCGTTGAACGGGCGCGTGTCCCGCAATCGGCGGACGAACTCCACCCGCAGTTCAGACCCGTACAAGTCGCCGGTGAAGTCGATCAGGTGGACCTCCACCTTCCGCGCGGTCTCGCCGAAGGTGGGGGCCGGGCCGACGTTCGCCGCCGCCTTCCACACGCGCCCGGACACGGTCGCCGTCACCGCGTACACCCCGTCCTTCGGGATGAGTGTGGGAATGCCGCCGACGTTGGCCGTGGGGAAGCCGATGGTCCGGCCCCGCTTCGCCCCGGTTTCGACGACCCCGATGACCGCGTAGTTCCGCCCCAGCATCGCGGCGGCGGACGCCACATCCCCGGCATTCAGCGCCTGTCGGATGCGACTGCTGGAGATCGGCTCCCCGTCGCCGAGGTGCGGACTCACCTCCTCGAACGCCAAGCCGTGCCGCCCGCACAGTTCGCGGAGGGCGGCCGCGTCCCCGGCCCGCCCCCGACCGAACCGGAAGTTGAACCCCTCCACCACGGCCCGCGCGCGGAACAGGCCGAGGATCACGTCCTCGAAAAACGCCTCCGGGCACAAGGCGAGCAACCCCGGCTCGGTGCGGAGCAGGACGACGTGATCGGCCCCGGCGTCGTGCAGCAGGGCCGCCCGATCGGCGGTGGTGGTGAGCGGGGACTTCAGCGCGGGCGGGTTCAGCAGGGCGACCGGCGGCGGGTCGAAGGTGACGGCGACGGCCGGCCCGCCGGCCGCGCGGGCGTGACGGCGCGTGACGGCGAGCAGCGCCCGGTGACCGCGATGCACACCGTCGAAGTTGCCGACCGTCACCGCACCGCCGGTGAACTCGTCCGGCGGGTGGGTCGTCCAGGGGATCGTCAGGGTGGCCATGACGGGTTATCTTGCGGGCGGCGGGCCGTGCGGACAATGGGAACGCGATGAGGAAACTGGGGCGTCGTCACGTTTGCGATGGCGGCGGCTCAAGAGTGCGGGTAGTTTATCGCTACAGTCGTGTTGCGACCGTTTCCGACTCGCACTCGCCGTCGGGTCGCCACACCACCGGTCAACTCTCCCTCTCCCGGAGACGGTTCGATGTCCACGCACCCGCGTCGGAGTCGGTCGGCGTTCACCTTGATTGAGCTGCTGGTCGTGATCGCCATCATCGCGATCCTCATCGGCCTGCTGCTGCCGGCCGTGCAGAAGGTCCGCGAAGCGGCCGCCCGCATGAGTTGCTCGAACAACCTGAAGCAACTCGGCCTCGCCTTCCACAACTACGAGAATAGCAACGGTAAGCTGCCCGCGTGGGGCTTCTCCTTCACCAGCAACCCGCGGCCGGCCAACCCGTATGGCGGGCAGACGCAGGGGTTCGCGGCGATGGTGATGGCTCTGGAGAACGTCGAGCAGGACAACCTGGTACGGCTGGTGAACCGCCAGATCAGTATCCTGGACCCGCTGAACCTGCCGCCGCCGGCCCCCGGCGCGACCAACACGGCCGGGTCGGTGCCGGTCAAGCTGTTCGTCTGCCCGTCCACCCCGAACGGCAGTCAGCCGTGCAACTACGACACCATCATGGCATCGTACTTCGGCCCCACCAGCACCGGGCACCTGTACTCGCGAACCGACTACTGGCCGTTCCGCGGGGTAGACCCGAACGCGGTAGCGCGGTGCGGCGGCGCTACCCCCGCAGGCGGGGCCCAGGCGAGCGGCGCGTTGAGCGTCGGCACGTCGGACGGGGGGCAGGGGCGCGGGCCGAACGAGGGGAACAGTCTCGTCTCCATCTCCGACGGTACCAGCAACACCATCCTCATGAGCGAGGTCGCCGGACGCGGCCTGGCCGCGTACATCCAGGGGCGGAACGTGCTGGCCATCGGGTCCACCCTGCCAGCCTCGTCCCCCCTCGCGGCCAACCCGCCCGGCATCGGGGTGAGCAACCAGAACGTGTCGCAGTACGTCCGGGGCGCGTGGGCGGATCAGAACGGCACCCCTGTCCTGTGGGGGCATAACATCCTGTCCGGCGGTGCCCAGGTGGACTTCGCCGGGTGCAATATGATCAACGTCACCAACTTCGGCGGACCGTACTCGTTTCACACCGGCGGGGCGAACACCCTGCGGTGCGACGGGTCGGTGTCCTTCGTCCGGCAGAGCATGGCCCCCCCGCAGTTGATGGCCCTCATCACCCGCAACGGCGGCGAAGTGTTCTCCGACCAGTGACCCGACCGACCGGGAAAATGCCGTCGCACTCCGCGCGAACTGTCGGTAGACCTCTCCTGACCAACATCGAACGGAGGATGACGGCATGACTCGTCTGCTCGGACTGACGGCGGCGACCGCGATGGCCCTGGCGTGCGGGTGGCACACCCGCGCGGAGGAGCCGCCGAAGCCGGACCCGAAGGGGCGGTTCGACTTCGTCGTCCGCGAGGATCTGTTCGCCGGGTTCAACGGTGACGAGAAGGCGCTCGAACGGGGCCTGAAGGCGTGTGACGACGCGCTGGCGAAAGACCCGAAGAACGCCGAGGCACTGGTGTGGCGGGGAGCCGGACGGGTGTTTCAGGCGGGGCAACTGTTCCAGGCCAAGAAGCCGGCCGAGGGTTTTCAAGCGTACACCGCCGGGCTGAAGGACATGGACGAGGCGGTGAAACTGGAACCGAAGAACGTCGGCGTCCGGATTCCCCGCGCGGCGGTGCTAATGCCGGCCTCGCGCGGCATGCCGGCGGCGATGGCCAAGGGGTTGTTGGAGACCGTCCGCGGCGACTTCGAGGCGATCTACGAGTTGCAGAAGAAGGATCTCGACATGCTCGGCATACACCCGAAAGGCGAATTGCGGATGGGGATGGCCGACGTGTACCGGCGGCTCGGTCAGGCGGACAAGTCCAAGGCGCAACTTGACGCCGTGGTCAAGGAACTGCCGGACAGCAAGTACGCGACGCGGGCGAAGGAGTGGCTGGCCGCCAAGCCGGAAGCGGTTCTCGCGCACAACTGCATCGGCTGCCACACGAAGTAGGCGGCGACCTTGGGAGGGCGAGGTTCCCGCCGAGCCGTCTTCAAACTGGCCTGGTGGAAGTCTCGCCCTCCCGAATGCTCACCCCACCTTCACGCGCACCACCTTCCGGCCGAGGCGCAGGACGAGGCCGTCCGTCACAGGTACGGGTGTTTTCCACTCGGCCGGTTTGGTCTTGTCCGGGCCGTAGTTGAAGGCCCCTTCCTCCACCTTCTTCCGCGCCTCGCCGCCGCTCTTGGCCAGCCCCGCCGCGACCACCAGCTTTTGCGCCGTCAGCGCGCCGTCGGTTAAGTCCGCCGCCGGGATCGTCACCTCGTCGATGTGGTCCGGGTCGCCGCCCTTGCTGAACTGCTTGTCCCACTCGGCCAAAACGTCCGCCGCCGCCGCCGGGCCGTGGAACCACGTCACGATGTCGGCCCCCAACTTCTTCTTCGCGTCGCCGGGGTGCCCGGCCAGAATCCCGGCCACGTCGCCATCCGCGCGGGCCGTCAGCAACGTGAACCACTCGCGCATCAGGTCGTCCGGAATCCGCATCGTCTTGCCGAACTGCTCCTTCGCCACTTCGCCGACGCCGATGAAGTTGCCGACGCTCTTGCCCATCTTCTTCACGCCGTCGGTGCCGCGAAGGATCGGCATCGTGAAACACACCTGCGGTTCTTGGCCTTCGCCCTTTTGCAAGTCGCGGGCGACCATCAGGTTGAACAGTTGTTCGGTGCCGCCGAGTTCCACGTCGGCGCGGATCTCCACGGAATCCCAGCCCTGCATGAGCGGGTACAGGCACTCGTGCAGGTAAATCGGGGTGCTCGCCGCCATGCGGTTGCTGAAGTCCTCGCGGGCCAGAATCTGTTGCACCGTGGACCGGCCGAGCAACTTCAGCATCTCGGCGAAGCCCCACTTGCCGAACCAGTCGCCGTTCGGCCGCACTTCGGCTTTCGTCACGTCCACCACTTTGGCAATTTGAATCAGGTAGTTCTCGGCGTTCTTGGCGATCTGCTCCGGCGTCAGCCCGGCGCGCGACGCATCCCGGCCACTTGGGTCGCCGACCATCGCCGTCGCGGTGCCGATGATGAGAACCGCCGTGTGGCCGAGTTCCTGGAACTGCCGCAGCTTCCGCAGCGGGACGGTGTGGCCGAGGTGAACGTCGAACCCGGTCGGGTCGATGCCGTACTTCACCCGCAGCGGCGTGTTCGTCTTCACGCTGCGTTCGAGTTTCGCGCGGAGATCCTTCTCCGTCTCCACTTGGGCGGCACCGCGGAGGAGGATCGAAAGCTGCTCATCGACCGGACGGAACATGGCTCTCACCCAAGGGAATAACGGACACCGAAGCTACGGAGAGTTGTATCGGCCCGGATGTTCGGCGAAAGCGGCGGAAGACGGAACCGTGGCGGCCCGAATTCCCGATTCCCGGTGGTCGCCACCTCCCTCGCAGGTAGGATCGTCGGGTAAAGTCGTGGTCACCTCCGAGGGGGCGTCATGCTGCGGGTCACATCGTTCTTCGCGGTTCTCTTCGCCGCGACACTCGCCCCCGCCGGGGAGCTGGTCGCCGGGATCGAACTCGGTGGCAAAGGCGTGAAGGGCACTGTTGTCGAGTATGACCCGGCCGGCCCCGGCGCGGTGACGGTCAAGGACACGGCCACCATCAGCACCGCCCTGGCGGACCTGGAAGGCGGCAAGTTCAAGGCCGAGAGCATCGCCAAGTCCGCCGACGCCGTGCGGACACTCATCAAGCAGTTCGGCGACAAGCACGGCATCCCGCCCGCGAAGGTGGTCGTCGCCGGCAGCAGCGGCATCGTCGCCACGAACCGCGACGAGTTGTCCGCCGCGGTGCAACGGGTGACGGGCAAACCGCTGCCGTTCATCACCGCGGAGGAGGAAGTCGGGCTGACCATTCAGGGCTTGGGCCTGCGAAAACTGCCGACGCCGGCGAACATCGACATCGGCGGCGGCAACACGAAAGGCGGCTATTTTGCCAACGGGTTGGGCAAGCAACTCGTCTCCTTCGCAGGGATTCCCGGCACGGTTGCCCTCACCACGAAGGCGAAGGCCGCCGGCGGCGACTACCCGACGGCCGTGGCGAAGCTGGCCGACGAACTCGTCTCCAAGCCACTGATGGCTGTCGCCACGCGAGATACCCGATGGAAGAATCAGCCGACGATCTTCCTCACCGGCGGGTCGGTCTGGGCGGCGGCCACGCTTCTACATCCGGCGAAAGTCCGCGACCCGCTCGTGCCGCTCATCCGGACAGACGCGGACGCCTTCCTGGCGCTCGTGAGTGAAGACCCGACGGCGTTCCCCGCCGTGGACCTGACCGGCATTGCGGACCCCGATCTGAGGGCCGCTGTCGAGAAGGAACTCAGGGCGGTGAAGGCCATATACCCGCCGGAAAGCCTGCTCGCCGGCGCGCACATCCTGGCCCGGCTGTTCCAGCACCTGCCGCTGGACGGCCAGCCGACGGCCTTCGCCCGGAGCGGTGGCACTGCGTGGATCCTCGCCTACGCACTCGCCGAGACTGAACGGGAACCGGCCCCCGCCGTGCTGCAACTGCTCCCGGTCTTCCAACCCGCACCGTGCTGCCCGCCACCCGGCCCCCGTGTCCGCGTCGGGCTGCTCCAGCGACTGCGGCGATATCGGTGAGAGATCGCACGGCCGCGTTTCGGCTACAATTCCTCCACCGGAGGGATCGCCATGACCACGATGAAAGTCCGCGCCGTCGTTCAACCGGACGGGAAGTTGGTGCTGGACAAGTTGCCGTTCGCCGCCGGGGAAACGGTGGAAGTCCAGGTGTCCACGACTGTCGCTGACCCGACCGAGGGCGGCAAGTACCCGCTGCGCGGGTTGACGCCGTACAAATACGACGACCCCTTCGGCCCCGCGTGCGATTCCGATCAATGGGAGTACCTGACGTGATACTCCTCGACACGCACGCTGCCACTCTCTCAGTTCCATAGTATTTCGCTGCGGCCCATGTACTCGCCGCGAAGTGCCGAAGTGAGCCCCCCATGATTGCATCCGCCGATCCCACCGTCGTCGAGTTCGACGTCCGCACCGACGAGATGCTCGTCAACATGGGGCCGCAACACCCGTCCACGCACGGGGTGTTGCGGCTCGCGCTGACCACTGACGGCGAGGTCGTGTCGAACGTCGTCGCGCACCTCGGCTACCTGCACCGCTGCGCGGAGAAGATCGGCGAGAACGTCACGCCGATCCAATTCATCCCGTACACGGACCGCATGGATTACCTGGCGGCGATGAACATGAACCTCGGCTACTCGCTGGCCGTGGAGAAACTGTGCGGGGTGAAAGTTCCCGAGAAGGCGCAGGTGCTTCGGGTGCTGATCTCCGAGATGAACCGCATCGCCTCGCACCTCGTCGGCATGGGCGCGTACGGCCTCGACCTCGGCAGTTTCAGCCCGTTCCTCTACGCTTTCCGCGAGCGGGAACACATCCTCGACCTGTTCGAAGATGCCTGCGGCGCGCGGCTGACGTACAGTTACCTCACCATCGGCGGCGCGCACGACGACCTGCCGCCGGGGTGGATTGAGCGGTGTCGGAACTTCCTGACCTACTTCAAGCCGCGCATCCCCGAATATCATGCACTCTTGACGAACAACCACATCTTCGTGAAGCGGACGGCCGGCGTCGGCGTATTAACGAAGGCCATGGCGCTGGATTACGGCTGCACCGGGCCGG
Source organism: Gemmatales bacterium (assembly GCA_038247725.1). Lineage (GTDB taxonomy): Bacteria > Planctomycetota > Planctomycetia > Gemmatales > Gemmataceae > JALHQU01. Next base: position 2,281 of record JBBRUO010000045.1, on the reverse strand, counting down.
TGTTGCGCGCCTCGCTGGACCGGCGGAACGGCGACCCCGATTGGGACCTGCGGAAGACCGAGCCGTACTCCGGGTACGAACAGTACCAGTTTGACGTTCCCATCCCGCCGTTCGAGAATGCCCCGCCGGGCGCGGTGATTGGCGACTGCTGGCACCGCTTCTACGTCCGCATGATGGAAGTGGTGCAGGCCATCCGCATCTGCGAGCAGGCGATGGACCGCTACGCGACACTTCAAGCCGAGTGGGACACCCACCGGGCCGAACTGGGTGAGGCGGCGAAGGCCGAGCCGAAAGGAGAGGCCGCGAAGAAGTTGGCGGAGTTGGCCGCATCCAAGTATTCGCACCGGGTCGAACCGCCGAAGAACCTGACGACCGGCGAGGTGTACCTGGAAACCGAATGCCCGCGCGGGCAGATGGGGTTCCACGTCATTGGCCGGCCGGGGAAGGAGCCGGTGCCGCTGCGGGTGCGGGCGCGGTCCGGCTGCTTCAGCAACCTGTGCGTGATTCACGAACTGACGCGCGGCTGCTTGATCGGCGACCTGCCGGCCATCGTCGGCAGCCTGGACGTGGTCATGGGCGAGATCGACCGGTAAAGGGGTGCAGTTACTTCGTTAGCTTCGACGCCTTGAAATCCTCGAATTCGGCGGTCATCTGAGGGGTCGTCACCTGCAGGACATTCCGGTCCAACTCGATCTTGGTGCCGTCCGGCACACGCGGGGTGCCGAACAACCGCTCCAACTTCTTGGCGGGCGTCTCGAAGTCCCTCGGCACCGCCGCGGCCACTGCCAGCGCGGCGAACAACAGCGCCAACACGGGTAGCAGTCGGCGCATGACCGGCTCCTCGGCGGGTTAAAGCGGCAAGTCTTCAAGTCGTCCGGTTTGGCGACCGTTCCCGCGACGCGGAGCGCGGCCGTTAACGTGGGGATGTCGGTCGTGTCGTTGACCCGCTGTTCAACTGCGGGCGGCAACGCGCCGAACCGGCCGCGGAGGACTTCGAGCAAGTCTTCCCGTTTCGATTCAACACGCCCTTCGCGTCGGACTTTTTGGAGATCCAAACTCAAAAGCACAGCCGGCATCATTTCATTGACCTTCGCAACCCACTCGCCCCAATTGCTAAGGTCTTCGTTGACGAATGGTTTAATGGCGGTCTCCGGCGTGGGTGTCACTTCAGCGAGGTGATTTTGAAGTCCTCGAACTCGGCGACGGCGGCGGCCCGTTGGCCCAGCAGATAGACGCCGACCGTCATCTCCTTTGGCAGGTCGGCGGACCTCGAGATCTCCCCCGCCCACTTCCCGTTCCCGTCCTTCCTCGCCCCAGTCAAGACGTTCCCACGACGGGTCAATCGGAGTGTCACGGTCGGGGACATCTTCGCTTCACTAACGAGCATCTTGGTTTGCCAGGGCTTGCCACGGAGGAACTGGGTCATGGTCATGAACTGTTCGTTCTTGCGGCCGGTTTTCTCGATACATCGCGTGTAGGTGACGGAACCCTGTTCGCCGAACCGCACTTGGAGACCGGCTCGCATTTGGGTGTCGGCCTCCTTCCCGGCGGTGAACGTGACTTGAACCGTCGCCTCGAAATCGCCGGACACCCGCCGCTCGGTCCTCGGATAGTCAAAGAACTTTTCGGTCCCCCAGCCGGTCTGGGGTTTCGCCTCCACGTTCAGCCGGAGTTTGTCACCGTGGAGTTCGACGGCCGTACCGTCCGGCGCGTGCGGGGTGCCGAACAGCCGGACCAGTTTCTTCTCCTTCGTCTCGAAGTCCTTCGGCACCGCCGCGGCCACCGCCAGCGCGGCGAACAGCGGCACCAACGCGGGCAGCAGTCGGCGCATGGTAACCCCCAGAGTGCCGCTCCCCTGGCGGTCGCGGCTCGCAAGACTCACCCCAGGACGCGGTCGATGGTGCCGACGCTGCTGGGCAGGATCGGGTTCGGCCGGTCGGACACGTCGTACACCATCGCGTGCGGGTCGATGCCGAGGTTCTTGTACACGGTGGCCAGCACCCACGGGTACGGGATCGGGTCGTTCTTCGCTTCGCCGGCGATGGCATCGGTGCTGCCGATCACCTGCCCGACCTTCATCCCGCCGCCGCTGACTTGTCCAACCTACATGGCGGCGTTTAGCACCCCTACACCATGACCGACGGCAGAGGAACGAAACTTGCCAGCGAACCCTGATTGGGGTATCTTATGAATCAGGAGAGTGTGGAACCGATGTGTGTCGCTTGAATCGCAGGAGGAGCTTCAGCATGAACCGTCGTCGCTTTTTGCGTGGAGGGGTTGC
>JBBRUO010000044.1:0-18598 GCA_038247725.1 Gemmatales bacterium | reverse complement strand
CTGCTTCAGCAGTTTGCGTTCCGGCGTCTCGGTGGTCTTCTCCTCCACCTTCGCCGTCGAGTCCTTGCCGGTGTACGTCACGCGGAACAGTTCGCTTTGCGTGCCCCGCCCGCCGATGGTGAAATACATGGCCCCGTCGGCCGGGTTGATGCACACGTCGGTCAGCGGCAGCGGGGTGCGGCTGAGGAACTCTTCCTTCGTCGCCTTGTAGGTGCTGCCGTCCGGCGTGGTGTGGATGGCGTACATGGTGCCGAACGTCCAGTCGCAAATGAATAGCGCCTTCTGGTACTTCGCCGGGAACTTCGCCCCGTAGCCGAAGTCCACGCCGACCGGCGACCCCGGCCCGATGTCCACCGCCGCCGGCAGGCTATCGACGTAGTAGCTGGGCCACTTGCCGGTGCCACTGCGCCAGCCGAGTTCGCTACCGCTGGTGGCGTGGTTCACCCGCGTCGGCCGGTACCACGGCATGCCCAGGTCCCATTCCATGTCGGCGTCGTACACGAACATCTCGCCGTCGGCGTTGAAGGCGAAGTCGAACGAGTTGCGGTAGCCGGACGAGAAGATCTCCCAGTTCTTGCCGTCGAAGTCGGTCTTGGCCACGTACCCGCCGGGGGCGAGGATGCCGCGGGCGTGGCCGTTGGCGTCCCACTGCCGGGGCAGCAGGTGGTCTTCGCCCCAGTTCTTCGGCAACCGGCTGGTGAAGCCCTCCGGCGGTTGGGTGTGGTTGCCGCAGATGACGTACAGCGACTTCCCATCCGGACTCAGGCGGACCGCGTGCGGGCCGTGCTCACCGCCGCCGTTGAGGGCCTTCAGCTTCTCGACCTTGTCCAGGGTGTCGTCGTTCTTGGAACTGCTCACGCGGTACAGGCCGCTGCCGGGGCCGCCGTTGCACACGACGTACAGCACCCACTTGTGCCAGAGCAGGCCTTGCGCGCCACTGACCTTCGCCGGGATGCGCTCGACCTTGGTTTCCTCGGCGGTGCCGATCTTCGGCGGGGTGATGCGGCACAACCCCTGATTGCCCTGGTCGCTGACGATGAGCCGGCCCTGGTCGTCGGCGGTGATGTTCACCCACGAGCCGAGTTCGTCCTTCGGCACGGTGAACAGCTTCTCGACCTGGAAGCCGGGCAGCGTGACAAACGTGTTCGCCGGCACGCGGGAACCGCCGAGCGCCGACCCCTCGCGGTCGAGTACCTTGCCCCACGGCCCCACGCCGTACTTGGCCACCAACTTCACAGGTGCGCTTTTGGCATCGCCGCGCTTGGCGGAACCGGTCCAGGTGGCGTCCGACGCGACAGCGACCTCGGCCTTATCCGTCACCAGTTGGAGGACGAAGCCGCCGATGCTGCCCTCGTTCTCCACGACCGCTTCGAGGACGTTGTTCCCCGGTGCCAGTTGTTTGGTCACATCGACTTCGACCGGCGTCTGCCACTCGGACGACGCCGCGACCGGTTTGCCGTTCAGGAACAGCGCGAAGACGTTATCGCAGGTGACGCGGACGCGGGCGGCCGTGGCCGCGCCGGCGGCGAACTCCTTGCGGAGGGCGTAGTTCTTGGTGATGTCCGCGCCCCAGATCCAACTCGTCGCGGGAGCGGCGGCGAACCGCTTCGCCCACTCGCCGGTGTCCGGCTTCGGCGGCGGGTCCGCCGGGGCGGCGTCGCGGACCACGGCCGGGGCGACTTCCGGCTTCTGGGTGTACGGCTCGGCCGCGCCGACGGCGGTCGTCGAGAGGAGGAAGCCGGCGGTGAAGAGGACGGTTCGCATAAGGAGTCCGGAAAGGGAGGCGGGGAGAGACTGTTGAGTGTCAGCCGACACCGTGCCGGTGTCAAGCCCCTGTTCCCGGTGGTGTCCGGCCCCAATAGAAATGTCCGCTGTTTGTCCACAATAGAAATGTCCGCTTGCGGTGCCATCGGGCGTCACCGTTCGCGACTCATCGGAACACGATCCGGTTCTTGTGCCTCGTTTATCGAATGTCCCACTGGGCCTGATCCAGGCGGACATTTCTAATGGGTTTCAACTGGGTCTTGGCTTCCATTGCGGCCCCGACGGGGCCACCGCGTTGTTGAACTTCGGGGTGCGGCCGAACTCGCCCCCCCACCACCGTCACCACGTCGTCGGCCATACCCCGGTCGTGCAGGTCTTGCACCAGGGGGGCAAGGTGGGAACCGCCTCAGCGCTTGTCCGGCTCCGGGACCGGCGGGAGTTCGGGGATGATGATGGGAGGTAAGTCAACCGGCGGGGGCGGCATTTTTTCGAACGTCGTCCCCACTAAAGGCGGCAGCGGAAGTACGGTGGGGGAAACGGCCACCACTCGCGGCTCCGGAGCGGGTCGCCGCAACGCCACCATCCGCTGGTACAGGCCGATCTGGTCGTCCACCCGCGCCAGGTCGGCCGCCGTCAGTTTGTGGTTCGCCAGCACCCCGCCGAGGACGTAAACGGCCCGCTCGTGGTCGCCGGCGGCGGCCAGGGCGGAGGCCCGCAGTTGGTCGTAGCTGGGATCGGGTCGGGCGTTGCCGGCGGTGACGGCGAGGCGGGCCAACACCGCCGCCGTCTCGGCGAGTTCGACCGCCTTTTTCGCGTCCCGTAGCCGGGCATCGGGGCAGTCCAGCCGGAACCGCGCCAGTTCCTTGTACGCCGCCGGGGACCGCTCCAACTCGGCGACCGTTTCCAGGTCCGCCAGCGCCGCCGCGAATTCGCCGCCGGTGGTGTTCAACGTCGCTCGCTGGCGGTACGCCGCCACGTTCTTCGGGTCGAGCGCGATCACGCGGGTGAAGCAGCGGCGGGCGGTGGCGGGGTCACCGGCCTTGGCGTGCAACTCGCCCCGCCGGGCGTACGCGGCCTGATCGTCCGGCTTCAACTCGATGGCCCGCGCGAAATCGATGTCCGCCTTCAGGTCTTGCCCCAGGTGGGCGTACATCACGCCCCGGTTGTACACGGCCGCCTGGTTGTCGGGAGCGAGCCGCAACGCCGCCGCCATGTCGGCGAGGGCCAGGTCGGTGTGCCCGGCCTGGAAGTGGCTCACCCCGCGCCACATCAGCGCATTCTCGTCGCTCGGCGTCACCGCGAGTGCGGCGGTCAGGTCCCGCACGGCCAGCTCGCTCTCACCCCGTTGGACGTGGACCCCGCCCCGCAACCGCCGCAACGAGACCGACTCCGGGGCGAGTTCCAGCGCGCGGGTGAGGTCGGCCACGGCCGCCTGGGTGTCGCCCCGGCTCACCGACAAGCGGGCGCGGCGCTCGTACACGTCGGCCGTCGGGCGGAGGCGGATGACCCGCGTGAAGTCGGCGATGGCCTGGTCCGCCAGGTCAAACGCATCGAATAGTCGCGCGCGGGCGGCCCAAGCGTCGGCGTTCGTCGGGTCGAAATGAACCGCCCAGGTGAACTCCCACGCCGCGCGGAGCGGATCCCCTTTCACGCCGTGGGCCACGCCGAGGAAGTAGTGCCGGGCCGACTCCTCGCGGGAGAGGACCGGCGGCGCGTGCGCGACGGCCACCGCCACCGACAGACCGAGCATCAGCATGACGACCCTCCGTGCTGGAACCGCCCCGCACTGTTGTAACGCGGCGGGCGAACCCGGCTCAAGGCCAACCCGCCCGACAGGTCGCGCCGCCTCGCCGTCCCGACCTCCGCGCCGTAAATTCCCCGTTGGCAACCTCTTCGCCACGTTTAGGAATCGCACGTGAGTACGACCTCGATCACCCGCCTGTACGGCCTCGGCCTGACCCCCGGCAAGCTCCGCGGGCTACAGCGGATCAGCAACCCGAACGGCACGCTGACCATGGTCGCCACCGACCAGAACAGCAGCATGATCTCGATGATGAAGAACGCCTTCAAGGAGGCCGGCACCGAGCGGGAGCCGACCTACGCCGAGATCGCCGACGCCAAAGTGATGCTCTCCCGCGCCCTCTCCCCGCACTGCTCCGGCCTGCTGGTGGACGGCTACTACGGGTACGCCAGCACCGTCGCCGCGCACGCCGTGCCGGCCGGGACCGGGCTGCTCATCCGCGTGGAGATGTCCGGGTCGCCGAAGAACAGCGCCGGCGCGCCCGTCGGTGAGGTGGAGCCGGGGTGGGGCGTCGGCAAGATCAAGCGGTGCGGGGCCGACGCGGTCAAACTGCTCGCCCAGTTCGAGCCGGCCGAGTTCGACTCCGCCGAACGGAACTTCGAGTTCGTTCGCCAGATCGAGGCCGAGTGCGTCAAGCACGATATCCTGTTCCTGCTCGAGCCGCTGCACTTCGCGTACAAGGTGGATGGCATCGACGAGCCGAAAGACAAGGTCGCGGCGCGGAAGGCGAAAACGGTGATCGACACCGCGCACTACCTCAGCCGCTACTGCGACATCTACAAGGCCGAGTTCCCCGGCACCTTCGGCGTCGAGAGCGACGCGCAACTGGTGGACAACCTGAAGCGGCTCAACGACGCCTGCGTCAAGCCGTGGGTGCTGTTGAGCGCCGGCGTGGATTACGACAAGTACCGCAAGCAGGTGGAGATGGCGATGAAGGCCGGGGCCAGCGGCATCCTCGGCGGGCGGGCGTTCTGGAAGGAGTTCTTCACCTTCGCCGACCCGGCCAAGCGGCAGCAGTTCGCCGAGACCGAGTGCGTCAAGCGGGTGCGGGAGTCGGACGCCATCGTGAAGTCGGGCACCCCGTGGTTCGCCAAGTACGGGCTGACGATGGACGACCTGGGCGGGATTCGGGCGACCGAAGGGTGGCACGCCCGCTACGGCGGCGGCACCGCCGGCGGCCCGGCCGGCAAGGTCGACCCGAACGCCGTGTATTAAGCGCGGTCGGATGACGAGTAACACGAACGCACCGGTGCCAAAACCGGGGCGTTTTCTTCATGCGTTTTTCACGGGACTGGTCTTGACGCGCCCCCCCCCCGTCCCCGGTATGCTACTCTCGTAGGCTAGTGGGATACTCCACGATACAACCTGATCTTGCACCGGGAGAACGGTCATGTCCATGATCCGAAAGGCGATGGTGGCGTTCGGGCTAATGGCGGGGATGCTGGCGTCGTGCAACGATGCCATGGCGGCAGCGCCAATCTTCACCGTAGCGGGGAACTACGTCGGTGGGGCTGCTCCCACGTCCAAACCCAGTGGCAACTTCTCCGTGAAAAACAACCAACTCGCTTGGGGATGGCGGATTAGTGTGAAGTACGGAACCATCGTGAATAACACTTTTACGCCGCTGCCAGCGGTTGCTGGTGGGGGCTTGCCGGCGCAGCCGGCCCTCCCGCCACCACTCCTATTCGGCGGGGTGCCGGGAGGGGCGGTGATCGCCGCTGGTCCCAACGCTTGGGCCGTGCCCAACGCCATCGTCCTTCCGGCGGGCTGGCCTGCCCCTCCCGCCGCAGGGCAGCCGAGTACGATTTTTGTTCAGGCGACGATTGAAGTCAGTGTATTCGCTCCGGCCAATATTTGGGCGGTGTCGAATACGGTCTATGCACCCTGTCCCTGACTTCAGCCCGATGACGACCCTAGCCACACCCCCAAAACTCTGAGGTCGAACGGATGCGAACCTCCACATCTCGCCAAGCCGTCTCGCTATTGGAAGTGTTGATCGTCGTGGCGATTATAGGATTATTAATCGCGCTGCTTCTCCCGGCGATACAGAAAGTACGCGAGAGTGCGGCGAGAATTCAATCCGTAAACAACTTGAAGCAACTGGGACTTGCCACTCAGCAAGTGGGAGACAACACCAGCGGTCGGATCGGAGGTTTCGCTATGGTACGCCCCAACTCGCGAGGCGAATTCATCGAGTCGCTCATTCGCGTGCCGAACCAAGGGCCGCCGCACTATTTCGTCGTTAGTCTGCTCGAAAATCTGCCAACCGGAGAGTTGAGTGACGAACTTTTCCTGAAATACGTCTTGTCCCCCGGCGACCCCACTCTGCTGGACGCGAACTACTTGACGTATGCGGACCCATCTGGCGGAACGCGGAAATTTTTCAGTGGAGGGCCGACCAGTTACGGCTTCAACTCCGTCGGATTCGAAGGGCCCATTTCGTTCCCTGCCGGGCTGACCGATGGGACATCGAACACGATCGCGTACTCGGAGAAATATTATCAAGGTAAAAAACTGCCGTTGCCGGCGGGAACGTCGAATGTGAACTCTTGGATGATGTTCGCGAAAATCGATGCCGCGTTCGCCGACTTCTCACCAAACGTCTTGAACAACCTCGGTGAGCGTCGCCCATCCTTCGCGGACGCGGGTTGGGGTGACGTGCTTCCCGTCACCGACCCGATTACCAACGTCACCCGCGCGAGTGTGGCGGGCAAGACGTTCCAAGTGAAGCCGAAGCCGGACGACGCGGACATGACCATCCCCCAAACGCCGTTCAGCGCCGGGCTTCCCGTGGCGATGTTCGACGGCAGCGTGCGGACCATCCGGCCGGGCGTGTCCGAACACATCTTCTGGTCGGCCGTCACCCCGCGCGGCGGCGAGGTCGCCCCGTTGGACTGACCGAGCGCCATCCCCGCACGGGGTCGCGGATCCGTTCCGGGGCCGCGTCCCACGTCGATTCCAGAAGTATCCCGACGACCGCGACCACCTGCCCGAGCGGGTGGCCGACGCCGCTCGCGGTCACGGCTCCGGTTCGAACCCCGCGCCCGTCGGCGAATCGGCTCGTATACTCGACGAGACATGTCCCGCCGATTCGCGAGCTGGAGCCGCCCGCCGATGGCCACCCCGAACGCCACCGTCCCCGACTACTGCGCGGCCATCCTGCGGAGCAAACTGCTGACCGACGCCGACCTCGCCCCGCTCCGGGCGCGGTGGCGCGCGGACGGCAGGGCGGACGCCGACGTGGACGGGTTCCGCAAGTTCCTCGTCCGCGACAAGCACTTGACCGACTACCAGGCGGCGCTCATCCAGCGGGGGCGGGCGGACGGGTTCGTGGTCGGCGAGTACGTCATCCAGGACCGCATCGGGCGGGGGCAGACGGCCGGCGTGTACAAGGCCGCCCACCAGTCCGGGCAGGTGGTGGCGCTGAAGGTGCTGGCGGCCAGCAAGGCCCGCGACCAGCACCTCCGCAACCGGTTCCTTCGCGAAGGCCGGCTGCTCACCCAACTGGACCACCCGAACGTGGTCCGGGCGTTCCAGGTCGGGCAGGCCGGCGGCGTCCACTTCATCGTCATGGAACACGTGGACGGGGAGACCCTCGACGAAGTGCTGGCGCGGCGGTCGAAACTGCCCCCGGCCGAGGCGGCGCGGCTGATCCAGCAGGCGTTCCACGGCCTCCAGCACCTGCACGAGCGGCGAATGGTTCACCGCGACCTGAAGCCATCGAACCTGATGCTGACGCCGTCGGGCCAGTCGGACACCGCCGACGCCACCCTACAACTCCTCGACATCGGCCTCGGCCGCGAGTTGTTCGACGACGCCGCCCCGTCCACCCAAGACTTGCAACTGACCGGCGAGGGGGCGCTCCTGGGCACCCCGGACTACCTGGCCCCGGAGCAGGCCCGCGACGCCCGCTCGGCCGACATCCGCGCCGACATCTACAGCCTCGGCTGCGTCCTGTACCAGTTGATCGCCGGGCACCCGCCGTTCGCCGACAAGAACGTGATGGGGCAGATGGTGCAGCACGCCACGGCCAAACCGAAGCCGCTCGCCGAATGCGGCGCACCGGTCCCCGCCGGGTTGCAGGCGGTCATCGACCAACTGCTGGAAAAGAAGCCGGAGCACCGCCCGCCGACGCCGGCGGCCGCCGCCGACGCTCTCGTCCCGTATTTGCCGGAGCAGGCCCGCCAGGCGGAGAAAGCGGGGGTCCTGCCGGCGTACCAGCAGTGGTTGGAATCGGAGTCGGCGTTCGAGTTGCCGCTCGACGCCCGCGTCGCCACGGCGGCCCCGCCGCCCGCGCGACCGAAGCCGCCCGTCGCCGGGTCGCCCACCTCGGCCAGGCCCGCTCCGGCGGCCAAACCCGCTCCGGCGGCCAAGCCTGCCCCGCCCGTCAAGTCGGGAACGGGCACCGCGCCGGCCGTTCCGGCGGCAGCCCCCGCCCCGCCGGAACCGATGATTAACGTGGAGTTGGTGCCGTGGCCGTCGCCGGCTCCCCTCGGGCCGCCGCCACGCCGCAGCGACGGAAAGGACGAAGAGGTCCAGGAGAAGTCGCCGTATGAGTTGGGCCGTCGGGATTTCGTCATGCTCGGCCTGGGGGCCGTCGGCGTGCTGCTGGCGGTCGGATTCGGATACGGGCTGTCCCGCCTGACCGCCCGCAAGAGTGACGACGACCCGAGCGCCGACCCGCCGGCGGACAGTTGACCCGCGAGCCGCTACTCCCCCACCACGGCGGTGACGCCGGTGGGCGTGTACGTGGCGTAGCTGGTCGGGGTCTCCCACAGCGTCACCGCCACCACCGGGTATCCCTCCCGTTCGACGTAGTCGAAGATGAACTTGGCGATGGTCTCGGTGGTCGGGTGGTCGTCCATCGCCACCACCGGGTCGCCCATCTGCCGCAGCAGGGGGAGCAGCGGGTCGTCCTTGTGCAGCAGCATTTTGTGGTCGAGGGTGCGGTCCACCCAGTCGCCGATGTGCCGCCGCAGGGCGCCGAAGTCGGCCACCATGCCGAGGTCGTCCAGCGCCTCCGCCTGCACGGTGACGGTGGCACGGGCGTTGTGCCCGTGCAACTGCCGACACTTGCCGTCGTAGTTCATCAGCCGGTGGCCGAAGCAGAACGCCAGCTCTTTCGTCACGCGGAACATGGGGTGTCCGTTACGGTGTGGTGAGTAGCCGAACGGCCTCATGAATGTCGCCGAGGAGAGGGGACATCAGTTGGCGGAACTCGTCCGGATGCAACGCGCCGGCGGCCTTGGCGACCAGGCGTTTGTAAATCGTCGCCGTCGCGGGGCGAATCTGGGCCGCCGCACGGACGATCTGCAAGTGCATTTTCGACTGGGAAACATCCAGCCCGTTCTTTCGGAACAAGTCACCGACCTCGATCATCTTCGACAGTGCGATGGCGTGCGGCAGGGCGCGGAAATCGCCTGTCGCAGTATACGCCGCCTCGTTGCGGACCAACCGAAGCGGGTACTCGTCCATTGCGTATTTCCGCAACCCATACAGGTTCTTGAGTTCCGAGTCCTCTGGCAGACCGACAGCGCAAAGCACCACTCCGCCAGTGCGCTCTTCGGCGGACAATCGATATTGCCGGACATTCGACGATCCGCCCGGAACGGATTCGACCGCCACGCGATTCGATCCCCGTTCCGCCAACAGTTTCTCGAACCACTGCCCCAACTGGTCGGCGGTTCGGTCGTCGTAATCCACTAGGACCACCGCGCGACCGCCCACCATCGTCGGATCGACGAACGGCCAGAGTTCGTTCGCCAGCCCGTCCTTGCCAGACTTCTGCTTGTCGCGCTTGGCCAATTCCACCCCAGCGGGCAGCAGTTTCGCGTCGCCCAACCCTTCGAGAACGGCCTTGTCGTCGTCGCCCTCGAAGTAGATGCGGATCAGTTTGCTCATGGCCGCTCACGAGTACAGGTCGAGGAAGCGGACATCGATACCCGTGTTTTGCAGCGTCTCCACCGCTTCGGTGTCGAGGCGGCGGGCGGTCTGAACGCCGTCGGTCAGGCTCAAGTGGAACACCGCGCCCTCCGAGTTCGCGGCTTCGGCGGCCTTCAGGAACGCCTTCACGCACTCGCCGCTATGCGTCGAGATCATCAACTGCACCTCGTTCTGCTTCGCCAGTTTACACACGGCCAGTGCGAACTTCTCCAATGAGCCGGGGTGTTGGTGGCACTCCGGTTCCTCAAGGATGAAAAGAGTCTGTTTGAGGGCGGTGAGCAGCATCAGACAGCGCATCGCCGCGCGGGTGCCGTCGCCCTGTGCGTCCAGCGGAACGCTGTGGTTCTCGAAGAGGACGATCAACTTGCCCGACGGCAAAAGTTGAAACGATTCCGCGTTCGTTCCGAAGACATCATTCAGTGCAGAAGCAAGCCGCTTGTCCGAGCGGTCGCCGAGGAGTTGCGGCCAGAGCTTGGCTTCAATGGTGATATTGGAAGCGTCCGGTGGACGGTAGGTAACTGCCGTCCGGCCAAACCGGGTGGCAGCGCTAATGACGTCGTTGCGCGTGTCGTTAGGAATGATCATCCCTGGGAGGGTTGAAAGCTCCCAATTCTCCCATGACGAAAACGTCCGGCATATCCTACCAAGCTGGACAACTGCATTTTGTCTTTCAATCCGGCGAGGTAACTCATAGCGGGAGACGACTCGGACGGCTGGCGCAATTCGATGGATATCGCTATCAGTCTCCTTACGCACTTGGCTCCAATAGACGGAACTTGGCACGCCAAGGATGTCGGACTTGTTCTCTGTCATCGCCCGGTGCATCGCTTCCAGTAGCGTCGTCTTGCCGCTGTTGTTGCGGCCAATGATGACGTTCACGTCCGTCAGGCCACTGATCGTGCCTTGCCGGATGCCCCGGAAGTTCTCGACAGTGAAGGAGGTGAGCAGCAGCATGACCGGTCCCTACTCGGTGGCGTACACGGTGGGGTCCATCATACCGGCGGCGGCGAACCCGACGAACCGCTCCGAGCATTTGCTACAGGTGCGGCAGTGCAGGCCGCGCACCGGGCGGATGCACGAGAACGTGCGTTCGAGCGGCAAGCCGGCCCCGCGCCGCAGCACGTCCGCCTTGTCCAAACCGAGCGCGGCGTAGGGGCGCAACACCCGCACCGAACCGCTTACGGCGGAACTGACGATCGCCGCGAAGCCGTCGTAGAACTCGTCGGTGGCGTCCGGGAACGGGTTCGAGCCGAGTGGCGCGGTGGCCACTTCCGGCACGCCGTTCAGGTGACACCAGAGCAGCGCCTTCGCCAACAAGATGATGTTGCGGCCGGGCAGGTAGCACAACTCGTCGGCGGTATGTGCGGCCGGCACCCCCTCGGCGGTCACGCTCCAGTGGTCGCCATACAGGTCGGTGACGGGCAACGTCAGCGTGACGAGCGGCTTTAAGGCCGGGGTGCGGACGGCGTCCAGGAACCGCAGCAGGTACGCTTTCTCGGTCGGCTCCCACTGGGTGCCGGTCTCGATGTACAGCGGGTGGACGGCCGGGTACGCGCGGAGTGCCTCGGCCAGCAGGATGGCGCTGTCCAGCCCGCCGGAGACGAGGACGGCGAGCGGGGTGTCGGCCGCACGGGGCGGCCACGCGGGGGGAGCGGGCGGTGTCATTGCCAGCAGTGTAGGAGGCGCGTCATCGGCCGGGACCGCCGGGCAACCCAGGGCCGCCGAACCCGCCCTGGTTGGGGTTGTCCAGCACCTCCTTGTTGAACAGTTCGAGGATCGGCCGCGCCTTCTCCGGCCCGGTCTCCATCTTCGACAGCAGGTACGCCGCCTCGTTCTTCGAGCGGAAGGAGAGGTTCTGGAGGAACTCCTTGAACTCCTTCTGGTTGCTGGACGGGATGGCCGCCTTCATGCCGTTGGGGATCTCCGACTCGTCCCCCTTGCCCAGTGGCCCCTCTTGCATGGCCTTCACCAGCGCACTGGCCTCATCGGCGCTCGCACACTCCAGGGCGGCCGCGATCCGCACCCCCCGCCCGCCGATGGTCACCCACAGCCCCATCGCGCTGGAGTTCTTGCTCGTCTCCGACACCTTCCCCAGGCCGCTGTCCTTGGCGATCGGCGCGGCCAGATCGGTCAGGTAGCCCTTCAGTTCGCCGGTCGGCCGGATCACCTGCCAGATGTGCCCGCGGAAGGCCAGCTTACCGGCCGCCCCGAATTTGGTGTTCAGCCGCTCCTCCCGCGCCTCCGACTGGTACCCCATCGCCGACTTCAGGAGGGTCTGAGCGGACAGCACCCGCCTCCCGCCGGTGGTCAGCACCCGGTTCTTGAACAGCATCGCCGTGGTGTCGTTGGGGAAGTACAGCAGGGCGGTGTCCAGGTACTGGTTGCCGCGGCGGGCGGGCAGCAGCCAGAACTTCTGCCCGTCCGCGTCCTGCGCCTCGCCCTTCATGGCCGTGGCCGCCGCCGCCGTGTCGAACGGCAACTTCATGTTGAACAGCAGCACCCGGTTCTCCCCGCCGTTGGGGAAGTACTGGCGGCCGAGGAGGAAGTAGTTCAGCCACTCGTCCGCCCCCTTCTGGCCGGCGGCGGTGTTCAACTCCTCGAACGCGGCCTGCAACTCGCCCTTGTAGTGCTTGTCCAGTTCGCTCTTGTAGCCGGGGTACTTCTTCATCTGAGCGTAGTTCACCCCGCGGACGATGTTGCAGTCGCTGGGCAACATGGCCACCAGGTCTTCCACCTTGGCCGCCTTGCCCAGGTACCAGAGGATGACGCCGAGGATCAGGCCGAAAACGAGGACGACGCCGCCGACGATGCCGAGCAGGGCGTACTCGTTCATGTGAACGCGGTCCTTGCTCGACACCTTCTCGCCGGTGGCCGGCTTCGTGTCCTCGGCCCCCGCCTTCGCCTTCGGCTTGTCCGCCTTCGGGGCCTCCTTCGGCGCGGGCGGGCGGGCGGGCGCGGCGAACGACTCGCCGCACTTCGGGCACTCGACCGCCGACCGCGGCTTCGGGGCCTCGTCCAGGCGGAGCTTGGATTGGCACGACGGGCAGCGGAGGTCGAACGCCATGAGGCACCGTGGGGTCGGCCGAGGGACTTCCCTTTCGTTATCGCCCGCCGCGCCGGGCCGGGCAAGGGGAAACCGCGCCGGTCGCTGGTCGTTGACGGCCGGTGTCGCGGCTACAATCGCGGTGCGGGCGTTGCCGCTATGGTCCGTTGGCACCGGGAGAGTCGCGCACAATGGACCCCTGGGTCGTGACGGTCGCCGCCGCCGCGACCCTGGCCGTCGCCGCCGGCGTCGGGTACGCCCTGCTGACGCGGCCGCCGCTGCTCGCCCGCATCGCCGCGACCCGCCGGCGGGTGATCGCGGGCGTCGAGCGGTGGTTCGCGGTGCAACCCTGCTTCCGCTGCTACGAGTTCGAGATGCGGCTGCTGGGCATCAGCCCGAACGGGCGGTCGGTCCACTACCAGTGCCGGCACTGCAAGAAGAAGATGCACGCGCCGGCCGGTACCCCGGACGCGGCCGGCGTCCTCGAACAGTACCAATTCCTGGCGGAACTCGTCGAGCGGTACCGCGAACAGGGGTACGCCGAGCCGCCGGCGGACGAGTTGGAAGACGTGCTGTTCGTGACGCCGGCCGCCCCCCTGCCTTACGAGCAGACCACCCGCACACCGATCCCGGAAGCGGTTCGTGGCGAGGTGTGGCGGCGGGACGGCGGCCAGTGCGCGAAGTGCGGGTCGAAGCGGAACCTGCAATTCGACCACATCATCCCGGTGTCGCGCGGCGGCGCGAACTCGGTGGCCAACCTCCAACTGTTGTGCCTGCCGTGCAACGCCGCCAAGGGCGATCAGGTGTAGAGATGTGAGCAATCCCCGGAGGCGAACGCGAATCGATTCGGAGTCTCGGAGGGACGACGGACTGCCGCCCCTCCGGGGCTTGAGAAATCCAGGGGTTCCGTCGCTCCGCTCCGTCACCCCTGGCTAACGGCTCCCGCCCCTCCGGGGCGAAGAATTCGTGAGTTGCCGAGTCACCTCCTCCCCAACCGATACCCCACGAAGGCCAGTACGGTACCCAGCAGCATGGCGACGTGGTAATCCCGCACGGGTTCGACGGTACTGATGCCGAACTTGTGGCCGGCGACGGTGACGGCGGTACCGAGGAGGGTCAGCACGGCCATCCGCTCGCCCCGATAGTACAGGGACGTGAGCAGCAGCAGCGCACCCCAGCCGACGTTGGCGGTGTCGCACCAGGCGGTCCACGCGGGCGGCACCCCGGCGAGGGTCAGCGGCACCGCCCCGCCCGACCGCCCGCCGAACAGCAACTCGTTCTGGAACACCCACAGGGCGCAGGCCGCGACCAGCACCGCCGCCAGCACCGCCCGCACCGGCTTCCCGGTCAGCACCTCGATCACCGCCCCGACGCGATCCGGCACCACCGGTTCGCTCAGCCCCGGCCCCGACATCGACCGACCCGATAGAACCAACCGCGGCCCGGAGGTGATGCCGTTCGCCTCGAACCCCCGCACGGCGTCGGCGTGTTCGACCAACCCGTCTGCGGCCGCCGCCGCCCGTTCGCGGGCTACCCGCTTCGGCACCCCGGCGGCGATCAGTCGGTCGTACTCGGATTTCTCCAGAAAAGCCCGGTCCCGCTCCCGCTTCCGGGCCGCCTCGATCTGATTCAACACGGCCACCACCGGCTCCCGCCATGCCGCGTGTTTTTCCCGCGCGCCGGCGGTGCCGCCCCGCAGCAGTCCGGCGCGGGTGGCCAGTTTCGCCTCGAATCCGAAGACCGCCTCGAAGAACTCCTCCCACTCGCGGCCGGAATACTTGGCGAAATACTGCTTCACGTCCTCGGACGCGACCCCCTGTTTCTTCAGCCGGCGGGCCAGTTTCCCGGCCACGCGGGTGACGTCGTTCCGCTCGGCGTCCAGCGGGCGATCCCACAGCAGCCACAGGGCGACCGCCGCCGCCGTGCCGAGCAACCCGAACCCGCACCACACCCACAGCAGGTTCGACAGCCACAGGAAGGCGACGAACAGCCCGACCGCCCCCGCCGCCACCACCCAGTCTCCGCCGGACATGCCGCCCGCGAACCGGCGGACGCGGGTGAACAGGTACGTCTTGCGGCGGACGCCGTTCAGCACGAAGTACGCGGCCGCCGCCTGCACCACCATCGACGACAGGCCGACGGCGAACGCCAGCTTGCCGAAGAACGCCAGCAGCACGGCGAACAGCACGCTGCCCGACGCGAACCCGCTCACCGTCCGCTGTCGCGAGACGGCCGCCGGCACCGTGCGGAAGCGGTAGGCCAGCCGCTCGACCTCGGCGATCTGGTCCTCGCGAGGCTGGAAGGCGGTGACTGACGGGACGCCGAGCCACAGCTCCAGCACGCGGACCACTTCCGCCATCGTCTGATACCGCTCGCCGGCGTGCTTCGCCATCATCTTCTGGATGATGACCGACACGGCGGCCGGCAGCCGGGGGGCGAACTCCTCCGGCGGGACGAGCGGGGTGTAGGCGTGCTGCTTCATCAACGTGACGGCCGAATCGCCGTCGAACGGCGGACGGCCGGTGACGAGGGTGTACAGGGTGCCGCCGAGCGAGTACACGTCGGCCCGGTGGTCCACGGTGGCCGCGTCCCGGCACTGCTCCGGGGCCATGTACGCCGGAGTGCCGAGGGCCATCCGCGCACCGGTCATGTCCGGCGGCAAGGTGTGCAGGCCGCTGTCGCTGTCGTGCAGGGCGTCTTCCTGCCGGGTCATGTCGGGCGTCTTCACCAGCCCCAGGTCGGCCACCTTCACCGTCCCCTGTTCGTCCAGCAGCAGGTTGTCCGGCTTGATGTCGCGGTGGATGATGCCCCGGTCGTGGGCGTGGGCCAACCCCCGCGCGGCTTGCAACACGTACCCGACGGCCGTTTCCGCGTCCAGCTTGCCGCTCGCCTTCATCACGTCCGCCAGCGTCTTCCCCTTGACGTACTCCATGCTGAAGAAGCGGGTGCCGGACACCTCGCCGATGTCGTAGATCCGCACCACGTTCGGGTGGTTCAGCAGGGCGGCGGCGTAAGCTTCCCGCACGAACCGGGCGACGAACACCGGGTCCCGCGCCCACGACCGGCTCATGACTTTCAGCGCCACCGGCCGGTCCAGGTTCAATTGCCGGGCCAGGTACACCGCCCCCATTCCCCCCTGCCCGAGAACCCCTTCCACCCGGTATCCCGGCACGTCGGCCAGCACCGCCGGCACGCCCATCACCGGGGTCGGGTCGAACAGCCCGTGCCCGGAGTGCATTCCGTCGTCGGGGAAGTCCGTCGGCGGCGGGGTGGGCACCGAACAGGTGTCGGTTTCCGAGGCGAGGCGGTCGCGGAGGTCGGCCAACTCGGCCGGCAGCGTCAGCCCGTAGGGGCCGTCGCCGCCGCGGACGACGGTCTTCGCCGTCACCTTGTTCGACAGGGGCAGCGGGGAGCGGCACTGCGGGCACCACGCCGCCGTACCGACGCGGGTGGCGGAGACGCCGCGAACGCAGCGGGGGCAAACGACTATCACGGGCGCGACCCCAAGGAAGAGACTCTGGCCGGTGGGCGAAAGGTAGGTCACAAATCGCCGCCCGACGGGCTTGAACGGGAGTGAGGTGCGGCGAGAGCGCGCGAGGCGAAAGAACTGCGGCCGGGGTGCATTGGGGGCGTGGGTGTAAACGGGGGGAAACAACCCGGCGCGTCGGTTCTGTTCGGGTGGCCGACTCTCGCCGAGTGTCGGTCCTGCTGGTGAACAGATGAGTCGCTCCCGGAGGGAGCGACCCACACGAGCAGAATGTCACCCGCTACAATCCCCTCCATGTCGATCACGTCGTTCCTCACACTCCGACTGGCGCGGCTCGCCGCGCTCCCCCTCCTCGCCCGCGTGCGGCGGTTCCAGGAGTCGTGCGCGAATCCCGAAGCCGTGCAGGCGGAACTCCTCGCCGAAATCCTCGCCCGGCAAGCGACGACCGGGTTCGGCAAAGACCACGGCTTCGGCTCCATTCGAACCCCCGCCGACTTCCGCCGGCAGGTGCCGATCAGCGATTACGAACGCCTGTCGCCGTACATCGAGCGGGTGAAGGCCGGGGACACGTCGGCCCTGCTCGCCGACGACCGTGTGCGGCTCTTCGCCCTGACCAGCGGCACGACCGCCGCGCGAAAATTCATCCCGATCACGGATCGCTACCTGCGGGACTTGAAGCGGGCCTGGACGATGTGGGGGGTGCGGGCGTACCGCGACCACCGGCCGCGCTACCTGCCGCTGCGGCCCATCGTGCAGATGGTCGGCGACCCGGACGAGTTCCGCACCGCCGCCGGCATCCCGTGCGGCAACCTGTCGGGCTTCACCGCCGGCATCCAGCGCCGCATCGTCCGCCGGCAGTACGTCGTGCCGCCACTGGTCGGCAAGATCAAGGACGCCACCGCCCGGTATTACGTCGCGCTGCGGTTCAGCCTGGGGAAGCGGGTCGCGCTGTTCCTCTCGGCGAACCCCAGCACGCTCGTCAACCTCGCCCGCACGCTGAACGACTACTCGGACCAGTTACTCCGCGACCTGCACAACGGCACCCTCGACCCGCGCCTCGACATCCCGCCCAACGTGCGGGCGAAACTCACCGCACGGCTGCACCGCGACCCGGCCGCCACGCGGAAGCTGTCCCGCCTCGCGGACCACCTCGGCCGGCTGTACCCGAAGGACGTGTGGCCGGACGATTCCACCCTCATCGGTTGTTGGACCGGCGGCAGCATGGGGCCGTACCTGCGGCAGTTGCCGACGTACTACGGCACCCCGCCCGTCCGCGATTTGGGTCTGGTCGCCAGCGAGGGGCGGTTCACCATCCCGTTCGCCGACGGCACGCCCAGCGGGGTGCTGGACATCGGCACGCACTACTTCGAGTTCGTGCCGGAAGCCGAGATGGAAGCCGCGAACCCGACCGTCCTCGGCGCACACGAACTCGAATTCGGCAAGACGTACTTCCTACTGCCGACGACGGCCGCCGGGCTGTACCGCTACCACATTTCGGACCTCGTGCGGGTGACGGGCTTCCTCGGCCGCACGCCGACGGTGGAGTTCGTCGGCAAGGGCAGCCGCTTCGCCAACCTGACCGGCGAGAAGGTGAGTGAGTACCACGTCACGCGGGCGATGGACGCCGCCGCCGCGGACACCGGGGTGTCGGTGAGTGGGTACGTCGTCGCGCCGGTATGGGACGAGCGGCAGCCGTATTACGCGGTGTTCGTGGAGGAGCCGGACGCCGCCGACGACGGGCGGTTGAAGCAACTGCTGGCCGCGTTCGAGACGCGATTGACCGAGGGCAACACCGAGTACGAGGCGAAGCGCGACAGCGGCCGGTTGGGACCGATCCGCGCGGCGGTGATCCCAACCGGGGCGCTGACCGCGTTCGACCGACACCGCCTGGCCAAGACCGGCGGCAGCCCGGAGCAGTACAAGCGCCCGTGCCTGATGGGGGATGTGAGTTTCGCCAGGACGATGACGGTGCTACGGGAGGTCGGTGGGGAAATGTAGTCCGCACCCTCCGGGTGCGGGTCGGGAAAGACCCGCACCCGGAGGGTGCGGACTACATTGGCCGCAATCACTCCCTCTTCAGTTTCCCCTTCGCGCCGGCCAGCTTGAAGATCGCCTCCGTCTTGTCGAACGCCTTCGACAACGCGGTCTTGCCAACGAGCGTCACCTTCACGTCCGGGGCGAGCAGGCCGAGCGCGTCGGGGATGTCCAGCACCCGGCGGACGTTCAGGAAGTGCGGGCCGTCGTCGTGCGTCGTCGGCGGGTCGTGAAGGATCACTTCCGCCACCTTGTCCGGCACCAGCAGCGCGGCATACGCCGCGATCACCCCGGCATTTCCGCTCCCGCACAGACGGGCCTTATAGCCCTTTGGCAACGAAGCCAAGTAGCCGGCCACGTCTCGCACCCGCCCGGCGTCCGCCGTCGTGCCGATGAGTACGAACGACCGCTCGAACGTGTTCGGCGGGTTCTTCGTCGTCCACTTCGTTTCGCCGATCCCGCGCGGGGCGATGGCGGTGCAGGTAGCGTTGCCTTCCTGGGCGTACCTCTTGCCCTCCGTTCTTGG
>JBBRUO010000043.1:0-18613 GCA_038247725.1 Gemmatales bacterium | reverse complement strand
CGAAGACTCCCCTCCCGGCGGCTGCGCCGCCGACCTCCCCTCAACGAGGGGAGGTGGGTTGCGTGTCCCGCACGCCGCACGAGTGGCGAACGCTTTCCGATACGCCTCGGTGGTGACGACGAACCCCGGCGGCACCGGCAACCCGGCGGCGGCGGTGCGGGCCAGGCTCAGCCCCTTCCCCCCGACCAACAGGACGGCGTCGGCGGGCACGTCGGCGAACGGCAACACGTCGGGCATCGCGACTCCGGGTCGATCCGCGGCGAGAATGGGGGTGGCGTTACCTTAGCTCGGCCGATGACGATTTCGAGGCGGTCCCGCCCCGGCGGGGCATCGACATTTCGCCCGCGGCCCGCCTCGGATACACTCCGTCTGGTTGCCCACTTCCACCGGGGATGCCTCCCATGCGCTCGCTCGCCGCCGTCGTGGTCTTCGCGTCGTTCGTCGGTGCCCAGGATTCGCCGTTGCCGCAGGGGTTTCAGCGGGTGAAGTTGAACGGCCACACGTTCACCATTCCGGATGGGTTCACCATCGAAGTCGCGGCGAAGTCGCCCCAGGTGGACCGCCCGGTGACGATGGCGCTCGACGACAAGGGCCGGCTGTACGTCGCCGATTCGTCTGGCGACAACTCCAAGCCCGCCGACCAACTGAAGAAGCCGACGCACCGCGTCGTCCGCCTGGAAAGCACGAAGGGCGACGGCGTGTACGACAAGTCCACGGTGTTCGCCGACAAGCTGTCCTTCCTGCAAGGGACGATGTGGCACAAGGGGTCGCTGTACGTCGCCGCCCCGCCGCGGGTGCTGAAACTCACCGACACCGACGGCGATGGAATCGCGGACAATCGCGAGGTGTGGTTCGACGGCGGCACCCTGACCGGCTGCGCCAATGACCTGCACGGCCCGTACCTCGGCCCCGACGGCCTCTTCTACTGGACCAAGGGCGCGTTCGCCAAACAGACGTTGAAGTTGAAGGGCGGGAAGACGTTAACGACCCGCGCGGCGCACGTCTTTCGCGCCAAGCCGGACGCCAGCGATATTGAAGTCGTGATGACCGGCGGCATGGATAACCCGGTTGGCGTGGCGTTTTTGCCGACGGGCGAAGTGTTTTGTTCTTGCACCTTCATTCAACACCCGGCGGGTGGCAAGCGCGACGCGCTATTACATTGCGCGTATGGTGCCATCTACGGCAAAGATCACGACCCGATCCGCGAACAGCCGTGGACGGACACGCATTACACCGAACCGATGACGCACCTCGGCCCGGCGGCCCCGGCCGGGCTTCACGCTTACCGGTCCAACCACTTCGGCCCGGACTTCACCGGCAACCTGTTCTCCGCGCAGTTCAACATGTCGAAGGTCGGCCGGCACGTGTTGAAGCCGAAGGGGGCGACGTTCGAGACCGTCGATTCGGACTTCGTCACCTCGGACAGCAAGGACTTCCACCCGACGGACGTGATCGAGGACGCCGACGGCAGCCTGCTCATCGCCGACACCGGCGGCTGGTACAAGCTCTGCTGCCCCAGTTCGGTGCTGGAAAAGAAGGACGTGCTGGGGGCCATCTACCGCGTGCGGAAGACCAACGGCGAGAAGGCGAAGCCGGCAAACTGGCCGCCGGAAAAGGCCGCGAAGCCGCAACCGCTGTCGGAATCGTCGGACTTGCTCCGCGACATCGAGCGGATCGGCCGAACCCGCGACCTGCGAGCGGCGTTGTCCATATGGACCTTGCTGGACCACCGGTCGTGTGACGCCATCCACCGCCGGGCGGCCGTTCGCGCGCTGATCGACTGCGGGGACGAACGGACCGTCCGAAAGGCGTTCGGCGACCTCGCCAAGACCGAACACGGCTCCGTGGCGCTGCTCGCGCTGGCGGGACTTGGGAAAGACGCGCTCTCGTTCGCCGACGTGCAGCCCGCATTCACCGCCGCCTACCAGGCCACCCGCGATACCGCATGGTTCCTCGCCGAGCGCCGCGCCGACTGGTCGCCGTTGGTCGCGCTGTACTTCGAGAAGCGGTTGGCCGGCAAACTCGATCCGCCCGACCTGTCCGATTGGGACAAGTACCTGCCCCGATTCGCCGGCCGGCCGGTGTTGCAAAAACTGCTGGTGCCGCATGTGAAAAACCCGTTCGTGTTGCCGGCGCTGGCGACGGCCCGACCGACCCAACTCGTCGCCGAGTGGCAACCGGTGCTGGCCGGGTTGCTCGACCAATCGCCATCAGCCGACACGGCGCGGATGGTCTTCGCCATCCTGGCGGGAGTGCCAAATACTTTACCGGTGTCGGAGGAGTTGCGCGCCGCCCTGACCCGCGCCGCCGCGAACGAGGCGATCCCGGAGGAGTACCGGTTGCAAGCCGCCGCGCGAGTGATGCGGCTGCTGGACGCGACGACGTTCCGGCTAGTGCTGGCATCGTGTGCGAGCGACAAGCCGGGTGCCGTGCGGGCCGCCGCCGCCGACGTTCTCGCCCGGTGCCTGCTGTCCGAAGAGCAACTGATCGCCCTCGCCGAGGCGTTGCCGAGTTCGTCGCCGGTCGAACTGCCGCGACTGATGGACATCTTCAAGAAGTGGTATTCGCCGGGGATTGGCCGGGCGCTGTTGGCCGCCGTGGTGAAGCCGACCGTCCGGGCGGTGACGCGGAGCGAACAACTGCGGGACATCCTGGCGAAGTACCCGAAGCCCACCCGCGACGCGGCCGAGAAGGTGTACTTGTTGCTGGACGCCGACCGCAAGGACCAGCGGAAGAAGTTGAGCGACTTGCAAGCGTCGATGAAAGCCGGGGACGCGCGGCGGGGGCACCTGATCTTCAACAGTGCGAAGGCGTCGTGCGCGGCGTGCCACAAAATCGCTTACGTCGGCGGGAGCATCGGCCCGGACCTGACCCGCGTCGGGAGCATCCGCACCGAGACGGATTTGCTGGAAGCCATCGTGTTCCCGAGCGCCAGTTTCGTGCGGAGTTACGAGCCGGTGAGCGTCACCACGCTGGACGGCCGCACCTTCACCGGCATCCTGAAGGCCGACGCCCCGGCCGAGGTGGTGCTGACGGTGAGCGCCACGGAGGAGGTGCGCGTCGCCCGCGAGGACATCGACGTGATGAAGCCGGGCACGGTGTCGGTGATGCCCGCCGGGTTGGACCAGCAGCTCTCGCCGCAAGACCTGGCTGACCTGATCGCCTTTTTGAAGGACCGGAAGTAGGGGTACAATTCACTCACCACACACGGAGGACCGTTGATGACATCGCCAATCAGCGACGAGTGTTGGATCCGCGCGGGGATAAGCGACTCGGACACTTCGGTTCGAGCCAGTTCACAACACGACGATTTTCCGGCACGGCTTTCCGATGTGTTACAGTCGAATGGAGTGGAGTTCATTTTCATTAGACGCGCGGTGACAGAACCGTGGCTTGACGTGATGGAGAAGAGGCTCGACTACCTGAAAGCGGGGGTGAAGGTGGTCGTCATCTTGGACCCGAAGACGAAATCCGCGTCGGTGTTTCGCCCGACCGACCGGCAAGAAATGCTCGAAGCCGACCAGACCCTGACGATCCCCGACGTACTGCCCGGTTTCGCCCTCGTCGTCGGCAAGTTGTTCGAGTGACTGCCTGTCAGGAGTGGCGAATCGCCAAAACGCCAAGGGGCCAAGAAAGACAGAGAAACTCTTGATCTCTATCTTTCTTGGCCCCTTGGCGTCTTGGCGGTTCAAATTCGACCGCCCTCACTTCGCCGCGATCTTGCTGAACTTGATGTTCTTGAAGGTGACTTCCATGCTCGGGCCGGCGTGTGCCTGGAAGGCGATGATGCCGTCGGCCGGCATCTTGTCGAACTCGCCGTCCACCATCGTCTCGCCGTTAATCTTGATGGTCACCTTCTTGCCGACGCTGCGGATGCTGTAGTCGTTGAACTCCTTGGTCTTGACGACCTTCTTCACCGTGGCCGCCTCGGACGCCTTCATCATGCCGCCGAACTGCTCCCCGTACAGGCTGCCCCAGTACTGCTGGCCCATGTCCGCCTGCGGCCCGCCGACCACGAACTTCTCCTTGTTCAGCACCTTGCTGCGGATCTGGATGCCGCTGTTGCCGACGCCGTCCTTCAGCCGCACCTGGAAGCTCAGCTCGAAGTCGCCGTAGGTCTGCTTGCTACACAGGAAGGTGTTGGACTTGATGCCGTCCTCGCCGGTGAACCCGACGACGGTGCCGTCCTTGATCGTCCACAGTTCCGTCAGCCCCTCCCAGTTGTCGGGCTTGAGGAAGTCGGCGGTGTCGTCGGCGAGTGCCGGGGAGGTGACGGCCAGCAGCAGCGGCAGGGCCAAGCGGGAGAGTCGCATCTGGGGAACCTCGCGGGGTGGGATCGCCCGGCGGGAGTGCCGCGGGGCAACTCCTATGGTGACGAACCGGCCGACCGGTGGCAAGGACACGGACGCTCTGATTTCGGCTACAATGCCCCCCGACCCGATCCCCGCACCCGTCCGAGACCACCTCCCATGATCCGGCTCCCCCGGTTGGCGGTCGTCCTCGCCCTGCTCGCGCCAGCCACCGTTCCGGCCGCCGACCCGGCGCGAATCCCCGAGTTCTGGCACGAGTTGCTCAGCGCGGACGAGTCGGTCGCCGCGCGGGCGGTGCTGGCCCTGTCCGCGACGCCGACGGAGACGGTCGAATTCCTGCGGGCGAACGCGCTGGCGCTGACGGCCGACAAGGGCCAGTTGATGGGGCTGGTGCGGCAACTCGGCGACCGCGATTACCACGTCCGCGAGGCGGCGCAGCGGGAGTTGCTCGCGTACGGCCACACCATCCGCGGCGAGTTGGACGAGGCCCGCCGGTCGGCGGCGGCGCTGAACCTGGAGGCGCGGGACCGCGTCCGCCGGGTACTCGGCCGCATTCGGATCGCCGAGGAAGACGAGAAGGCGCTGACCGAAGGAAGCCCACTGGCGAAGGGTCAGCCGTATGTGAACTACGTCGGCAACCCGCCCCAACCACGGGTGTTCGTCAACGGCAAACCGATCGACCTGACCCCCCGGCTGATCACCGTCGCCGGTCCGCCGCCGATGTACCTCCGCGCCGCCCGCGCCATCGCCGTGCTGGAGTTCATCGGCACCCCGGATGCGGTACTGGTGCTGGAGGCGGTCGCCCAGGGGGACGTCGCCGCCCCGCCCACGCGCCAGGCCCAACAGGCGCTGGCCCGGTTGAAGGCGAAGCGATGAGGCCGGCCGCCGGTGTCGCCACTCAAACGATGGTGACGGTGGTGGAGGGCGGATTCTTCGTGTTGTTGGAGACCGTGACCCTGTACTCGCCGACCGCCGGCCACGGGCCGAGCGTGACGACGTTTGACGGGTTGATCACCCCGGCCACGATGACCGCGACGGGCGGGTTCACATCCACCCCCTCGACAGCCCAGCCGACGACATCACCGGCCGAGATTTTGAATGCTATATCGGTGTTCACGTTGTACGGGGGCGGAGTCAGGACTTTGATCGGTGCGGCCACGGTCGAATCCTCGGGGGTGGGTTCAGGGGGTGGGCTTGATGGCCGTCAGGGTACAGTCTGAGACGGTGATACTACACGCATTCAGGTACACGCCGAAGCCGCCGACGGGGTCGATGGTCGCCGGCTTCCCGTTCACCGTGCCCAGGTGCCGTTTCAGTTTGGAAAGCGGCATCCCGGCGGTTTTCCCGTCGAAGGTCAGTTGCAGCCAATCCTTGTCGGCCTCGACGCGGACGGCGAGGTCGTGAGTCGGGGCCGCCCACCACGGGTCGGGCGACTGCGGGTGCCACAGTTTCACGTCGTTGCTGAACCAGGAAATGATCCGCTCGGAGGCGGCCGGGTTCGGGGCGGTGAGGTCCGGCGGCCGGTACCACAAGTGGGCCAGCACCGCCTCGTTCCCGATAACGCCACCCGGCCCGACGTTCTGTCGCGACAGTTGGCCGTAATCCGCGAATTGCAACGAGGCGACCTCGTGCGCCTCGCCGGCGTGGGGGGTGTGGCAGAAATACAGGCCGGCGACCGTAGCATCGAGTCCCTGGAATTGGCGGACGCGGGCGCGGAACTCGTAATTCCGCAGGTGCGGGGTGGCGGCCAGCGGGAGGAGCGCGATGCCCTGCGCGGTGAACGTGGTCCCGCCGCCCTGGGCGGCCGCTCGGGTGACCGTGTGGGGGTTCACCAGCGACGCGGCCAAGTCCGGCCGCAACGTCACTTTCCCCTGCTCCCGAATCCCGGTCGCCACCCGGAGGTCGTCTTCCGCGCGGAGTTCCTGGGCGGTCGGTGACTGAAACGAGGGACTGTCTGCTTGACGCTCCGAGCTATCAGTCGCGGACTGGCTGAGGGCGAACCCGGTGCCGGCGGCCAGCACCGCGAGTGCCGCCACCCCCGTCGCCACCCAGCGGGACCACGTCTTGGCACGCGCCCGCCGCTGCCACGCGACCAGCGCGGCGGCGACCGTTTCCGCCGAGGCGTACCGCCGCGCCGGGTCCGCCGTCAGGCAGTGGCCGATGACGGCGCTGAACTCGGGCGGGACGGCCGCGTTCCAGACGTGAGGGGCGGTGTACTCGCCGGACGCGACGGCCCGCTTCAACTCGGCCTCGTCCGCCGTGTCGAACGGCAGCTCTCCCGTCACGGCCTGATACAGGACGACGCCGAGCGCCCACACGTCGGCGGCCGGATCGGGCGGGGAGGCGTCGCCCCGGAACAACTCCGGCGCGCAGTAGGCGCGGGTGCCGACCACCCAGTCGGTGGCGGTCAACCGGGGGTCGGCCGGTCGGCGGTCGGCGGTCGGCCCCGTCGCCACCGGCTCCCCGGCCAGAACGGCGGCCACGCCGAAGTCCCCCACCAGCGGCGAGCCGTCGGCGGCGAACAGGATGTTCGACGGCTTCAGGTCGCGGTGGACGATCCCTGTCTGGTGCGCGTGGTGCATCGCCCGCGCCACCCGGATCAGGACCCGCGCCGCCTCGGCCGGCGGGAGTGGGCCGTCGCCAAGGCGGTCGGCGAGCGTGCCGCCGGGGATGTAATCCATCACCAGGTAGGGGATGTCGGCGTCCGTCACCCCGGCCGCGAACACCGGCACGATGTCCGCGTGCCGCAGTTGGGCCAGCGTCCGCCCTTCCCGCTCGAACCGGGCGCGGGCGACCGTACGACACGTCCGCTTCGGGATCTTGACCGCGACCGGGCGGTCCAGCGCGAGGTCGTGCGCCAGGTACACGTCTCCCATCCCGCCGCCGCCCAGCCAGCCGTAAATCCGGAACCCCCGGACGACCGGAATCGCCTCCGCTTCGGCCGTGTCGTCGGCCAGTACCGCGTCAACCTTGGCCAAGTGCGCGACGGCCGCCCGCACCTCGTCCGCCCGTTCGGGCTGGCCGGCGCACAGCGTCTCGGCGTCGGCCGCGCGCCCGGCCGCGCGGCGGTCTTCCCACTCGACGAGCAGGTCCAGCAGTTCGGGGGTTGGCGCGTCCCACGGCATGGTTCGACTTCCTGAGGGGGTTCGGCCTACTGGGGAAGCGAGAGTGTCGAGTGGTCGGGGCCAGAATAATCTTCCGGATCCGAATCCGCACGGAAAATCCCCCGGAGTCGCAGGCGGGCCGCCAGATACCGCCGCTTCACCGTTCGCTCCGGCACGCCGAGGGTGGCCGACGTTTCCGGGTGGGTCATGCCGAGGTAGACCCGCAGGTACACCACCTCCCGTTCGTCGGCCGGCAGGCGGTCGAGTTGCAACTGAATTTCCTTCCACTCAGTCAGGTCGGCCGGCTCGGTCGGGGGGGAAACAGCGAGGGCGAGTGGGTCCGTGCCGCGGATGCCAGGCGTTTCGTGATTCGCCCCGATCCCGAGTGGGCCGAAGTAGTGGCGGGCCAAGTCGAGCAACTCGCGGCGGATGTTCGTCGCCGCCAGCGCGAGGAACTCCGCCGTGCGGGCCACCGGAATCTCGGCGAGGGCGCGGCACAGGCGGAGCAGCGCGTTCTGCAACACGTCGTCGGTTTCCGCCCACCGCCGCACCGTCGGATAACGGCGGAGCAGTCGCCGGGTCAATTCCAACAGGCGGTCCCGGCTGACCTGAATCAACTCGCCCTCGGCGGCCGGGTCGCCGGCGGCGAGGCGGTTCAGACAGGCTTGGATCGGCGTCGGTGCGTCAGACGGTGGCATGAGTGACGACCCGCGCGGAAGTGTCGAGTTGAACATACCGTCGCGGGCGGAAGTCGCCACGTCCCGACGGCCGCTTTTCGCCCGACGCCGGAACTCGGCCCGGCAGTCACGCCCGGCTACAATCCCCTTCATGCACGCCGACCGCCGACCGCCGGTTCCCGTCCCGCCCGCCCCACCGCGGGGGCTGCTCGGCACCCTCCGGTACACCACCTTCCGCTCCCTCCGCCACCGCAACTACCGCCTGTACTTCTTCGGCCAGATCGTCTCCTTCACCGGCAGTTGGATGCAGTCGGCGGCGCTCATGTGGCTGGTGTACGAAGTCACCCGCAACCCGCTGTGGCCGCCGCTGCTGCTGGTCGGGCAGGTCGGCCCGACGCTGCTGTTCGGGCCGCTCGGCGGGGCGCTGGCCGACCGCCTGCCGAAGCGGCGGGTGATCCTGGCCACGCAGTCCGCGTTCCTCGCCTCCACCGTCGTGCTGGGGCTGCTAGTGGGGGCCGAGGCCGCCACCCCGCTGCTGCTGCTGGCAGTGGCGGTGGCGAACGGACTGATCCAGGCCATTGACCTGCCGACGCGGCTGGCGTTCGTCCCGGACCTGGTGCCGAAGGACGACCTCATCAACGCGGTGTCGCTAAACGCGATGCTGTTCAACTCGGCGCGGGCGGTCGGGCCGGCGATGGCGGGGGTGCTGTTCCTGCTCGCCGACGCGGCGGGGCCGCTGTTCCCCGGCTGGCGGCCCGTCACCCTCGGCGCGGTCTGGTGCTTCGCGTTCAACGCCGTCAGCTACCTCGCCGTCCTCGCCGCCCTGCGGCGGATCGACTGCGCCGAGACGCCCCGGGAGGCGACCGCGTCCGCCTCCGGGTGGGACGGCGTGCGGTACCTCGTCCGGCACCCGTCGCTCGGCTTCCTCCTCGCGCTGACCGGGGCGATGTGCGTGTTCGCGTGGCCGGCGCTGACGCTCTTCCCGGCGTACACCGACACCGTGCTGCACCGGGCGGAGAAGGAGTACAGCGTGCGGGTCAGCGGGCTGGGCGGGGGCGCGCTGGTGGCCGCCCTGGTGAACGCCACCTTCGGCACCGTCGCGCGGCGGGGCCTGTTCCTGGCCCTGGGCACCGGGCTGTCGTGCGTCGGGCTGATGGCACTGGCCGCCGCCGCCACCTTGCCGGTGGCCGTCCTCGCCGCCGCCGGGTTGGGCTTCGGGTTGGTCCTGTTCCTCAGCACCGGGCAATCGACGATCCAACTGAGTGTGACGAACGACGTACGGGGGCGGGTGATGGCGCTGTGGGCGATGACGCTGAGCGGGTCCGCGCCGGTCGGCCACCTGCTGACCGGGTTCGCCGCCCAGTCCTACCCCATCCCGGACATCCTGCTCGTCCTCGCCGCCGGGGTGGGGGCGTGTACGGCCGCCGCCGTCGCGCTGGCGGTCGTGGGCCTGCGGCGGCGGTGACGGCGGGTCGCCGTCATACAACAGGTGCTCACCCCGGCCCCGCTTCAGCCCCACCCCCATGCCGTACTCCCTCCCCCGCGTGCTGGTGGCCGCGTTCGCCGGCCTCGCCACGGTCGTCGGCCTGATCGTCCTCGTCGCGCTGCTGCTGGCCGAGGAGAAGCGGCCGTACGAACTGGTGAAGGACTTGTTCGTGCCGCTCATCGGGCCGGTGGTGGCGGTCCTGGTGCCGACGCTGCTGCTGTACGTCATCCCCCGCAACCAGAGCCGCGAGCGGTTCGCCCTGGACCTGTGCGCGCAGTACTACACCGAGGAGATGCGGAGCGCGCGGAACGTCGGGTGGGAGCACTTCGTCACCGCCCGCCAGCGGGAGACGCCGATCCGCCGGGCCGAGCGGCTGAACACGTTCCTCGACTACCTGACCAACCCGGAGGCCCACCGCGGCATCGACCCGAAGACGGACGAGGTGTACCAGAAGGCGACTCGCGTGCTCGACTTCTTCGCGATGGTGAACGGCAGTCTGCAGCGGGGGGCGGCCGACGCCGACATCGTCCGCTCGTTCCTGCTGTACTACTACCTGTGGTGGCGGGACGAGATCCTGGAGCCGCTGCGGAAGACCCGACGGGTGAACACCGCCGACCCGAAGTTCAAGCCGGCGTGGTGGGACCCGCTGACACAACTGGACAAGCTGGCGAACTGACCCCCGGAAGGTGCGCCGCGACTGCCGGGGCGAACCGCCGCCGTCCCGCCGGGTAGAATGAGGGCACCTCCTGGAGGCCGACCATGACCACCAACGGCACCCACCCGCCGCCGTCGGCGATCCCCCGCGACCCGACCGACCCGCCGGACCAACAATACCTGCCCGACTCCTGGGCACCCGTGCTCGCGGACGAGCGGTGGCTGGACGAGCAGTACAACCGCGGCGCGTTCGAGGCGTACCGGGGGGAATTCATCGCCGTCATCGAGCGAACGCTCGTCGGCCACCATCCCAGTTTGCCCGCGCTCCGCGAGCAGGTGTCGCGGGACACCGGCCACCCCGTCGGCCGCATCGTCACGAGCTACGTGGACGCGTACCTGGACAAATTCCCGGAGTGACCCGTGGCGCACGTGCGACTCGTCACCCGGATCGACCACTCGCAGCCGTACTTCCGCCCGTCGGATCGATCCGGCCTTCCGTCCTCGCTGCCCGGATACCGGTTGCGGTTGAGGCTGAATTTCGTCGAACCGAATTCCGACCCCGACACCCGTCCCACCGGCGTGGCCGAGGTGTCCCGGCGCGTCGAAGCGGTGTTGGACACGGGCGCACCGTTCACCACCCTCGGGTATGATCTCTGGCAGCCGTTCGCGGACGAAATTCGGTTCCTCCCCCAACCCCAGCTCGCCTCCGGCCAGCCGCGCCGGTTGACCGTCTTGGGCGGCCGCTGGGAGTACCAACTCGGGCACGTCCGGTTGGCGGCGACTGACGGTGAAGGCCGGTGGCTGCCGGCGGTCTGGACGCCGACGTTACTCCTCGCTCCCGCGGGGCCGGTGAACGGCCTCGCCCTGCTCGGCCTACGAACGCCACTGTTGGACCGGCGGCGGGTGCGGCACGCCGGCACCACCCCCGACGACCTCCCCGTCTGGTGGCTGGAGGACGACGCGGTCGGGTAAGATGTCGTCATCCCACGGAGTTTCTCCATGACCACCAACGGCACCCACCCGCCGCCGTCGGCGATCCCCCGCGACCCGACCGACCCGCCGGACCAACAATACCTGCCCGACTCCTGGGCACCGCTGCTGGCCGACCTCCGATGGCTGGACGAGCAGTACAACCTCGGCGCGTTCGAAGCGCACCGGGGCGAACACGTCGCGGCCGTGAGCCTTGCCGTGGTCGGTCACGGCCGGGACCTCACCGAACTCTACGAACGAGTCGCGCGTGAGTTGGGCGTCCCTCCCGGCCGTGTCGCCACGGTGTACGTGGACGAACTTCTCTTCACGGAGTGAGCCGTGTCCCGCGTTCGACTTCGCACGCTCGTGGAGAGGAGGGTCGGGTATCGCTGGCCATCGGATCGATCCGGGGTTCCCCTGACGATCCCCGCGTACCGTTTGCGCACCCAACTGGTCGCCCTCTCGCCCGACGCTGACCCCTATGACGCGCCACCCACGGACCTTGAGCAGTTCCGCCGGATCGACGCCATTTTTGACACCGGCGCGCCGCTCACGGTCCTCGGTCACGGGCGCTGGCGGCCGTTCGCCTCGGACATCCGTTGGCTGGAACAAGTGCCCACGCCGAGCGGTCAACCCCGCCGCCTGACAATACTGGGCGGGAGTTGGACGTACCGGTTGGCGCAGGTCCGGCTTGGCGTCACGGACGAACAAAACCGCTGGCTCTCGGCGGTCTGGACGCCGGTGCTGTGCCTGGACCCGAACCCGACCACCGACAACCTCGCCTTACTCGGCCTGCGGACGCCGCTGCTGGACCGGCGGCGGGTGCGGCACGCCGGCACCACCCCCGACGACCTCCCCGTCTGGTGGCTGGAGGACGACGCGGTCGGGTAAGATGTCGTCATCCCACGGAGTTTCTCCATGACCACCAACGGCACCCACCCGCCGCCGCCGGCCACCGATGCCGCCCACGGCGACGTGTTCCTGGAACTGAACGACGAAGGCAAAGCTGCCCTCGCGGATTTCGCGTGGGTGGGCGAGCAGTATCACCGCGGCGCGTGGGCGGCGCACGCCGGCGAATACATCGCCGTTGTCCGGCGGCAAGTGGTCGGCGTCGGGGGCGACCCGGCGGGACTGCGGGAGCGGGCCGCGCGGGAGTGCGGCGTGCCGCCCGGCCGCGTTGTCGTCAGTTACATCGATTCGCCCAACGACCTCTGACCCGCGAGGACGTGATGGCGAAGGTTCGCGTCGAAGTGCGGAATCACCCGCTGGCTCGGTGTGTCGGGTCCGAGTCGCCGACGCCGTTCGGCCTGCCGTTCTTCCGGCCGTCGGACGCGGCGCGTGTGATCGCCCGGTTGCCGTGGTATCGGTTGCTGGTGAAAGTGGTCGTTCTGCCGGCCGACGCCGATCCGCTCACACGCCCGGTCGAGATTCCGGAAACGCACAGCCCGCCAGCGATTCTGGACACCGGCGCGCCGCTCACCTGCTTCCCGGCGACGCTTTGGCGACAGTTCGCGGCGGAGATTCGCTGGCTCGACCAACCGCCGCGGGAGGACGGTGAGCCGTGGCGAATGACGATCCTTGGCGGGTCGTGGACGTATCGCCTCGGTCGCGTCCGACTCGGCGCGACGGACATCAATGGCCGCTGGCTGGATGCAGCGACGACGGTCGCGATGTTCCTCGACGAGCCGCCCGCGGGTGCGAGCCGCCCTCCCCGGCACGCGATTCTCGGCCTACGAACGCCGCTGCTGGACCGGCGGCGGGTGCGGCACGCCGGCACCACCCCCGACGACCTCCCCGTCTGGTGGCTGGAGGATGACATCCCGTGAAAGTCGACGAACGAGTCCTGTGCATCCCGGCGGCACACTTCCGGGCGGTCGGTCCCGTCACCGGCTTCCGAGCGGCGGACGAAGCATTTCGCGCCACCCTGCTGGCCCCGGCCGCGTTCACGTATCAGCCGCGATCGACGTGCGAGACGGACCCCGAATTCCTCCAGCTCATCCCGTATGTGATGTTGCGGCACGAAGACCGCGTCTTCCACTACCGCCGGGGTGTGGGCGGCACCGAAACACGTCTACGGGCGAAGCGGTCGGTGGGCATCGGCGGGCACATCAACGATGCTGACGCCGGGGCGGCCGACCCGTACCACGCCGGGATGATGCGGGAGTTGACCGAAGAAGTGGACATCGCGAGCGGCTACGAGCAGCAGTTCCTCGGCGTCCTCTTCGACCCGAGCACGGAGGTCGGCAAAGTCCATCTCGGCCTGGTCCATCTGTTCCGGTTGGACGCACCGGCCGTGACCGCCAGGGAAGCCGGCATCGCCGACGGCGGGTTCGCGGCGGTGCGGCAGTTGCTCGCCGACCGCGATCAGTTCGAGACCTGGTCGCAACTCGCGCTGGCGGCCCTGCTATCATGAAGGCAGACATCCCGCAACAAAGGTCCGCCATGAGTTCGCTGCACGACCGCATCGCCCAGTTCCGCAAGATGGCCACCGACGACCCGGAGAACGAACTGGGTCACTTCCGCCTCGGCCAACTGCTGATGGAGGACGGCCAGTTCGCCGACGCTGTCGCCAGCTTCAAGCGGACGCTGGAGATCATGCCCCAGTTCTCGAAGGTGTACCAGTTGCTCGGCGACTGCCACACCAAACTCGGCGACACGCCGGCCGCCGTCGAGGTCATGACCACCGGCTGGAAGGTGGCCGACGAACGGGGCGACAAGATGCCCCGCGACGCGATGGCCCAGGTGCTCGCCAAGCTCGGCGCGCCGATCCCGCAACCGGCCCCGACGGTTAACGACGGCCCGGACACCGGATTCCGCTGCGCCCGCCCCGGTTGCCCCAGTGGGAAGGCCGCCCGCCCGCTCGACAAGGCCCCCATCGACGGCCCGGATGGTGCCCGCATCGGCGAGACCATCTGCGCCGACTGCTGGGACGGCTGGGTGAAGGACTTCAGCATCAAGGTGGTGAACGAACTGCGGCTCGACCTCAGTTCCGAGTTCGGGCAGAGCGAATATGACAAGCACATGCGCGGCTACCTCGGCTTCGAAGACGGGGTATAATCGACCCATGCCTCACGTCCTCGTTCAGTTCGGCACCTCCGGGTTCGTCGGCCGGTTCCGGTCGGGCGCGGCGGCGGTGCGCGGCGAATCCGTCGTCGTCCGCTCCCCGCGCGGCCTGGAACTCGGCAGCGTGTTGGGGGATGTCGCCGAGCGGTTCGCCGATCAACTCGACGAGTCCGCCGGCGGGGAACTGCTCCGCTCCGCGACCGACGGCGACTTCACGGCCGCCGCCACCGCCCGCGACCTCGGCCGCCAGTTGCTCGCCGCCGCCGACGGGTTCGGCCACCCCGTCGCGGTCCTGGATGCCGAAGTCACGCTCGACCGCCGGGGCGCGGTGCTGCATGTCCTGCCGTGGGGGGAGTGCGACCTCGACCCGCTGCTGGCCGAATTGTCCGACCGCTTCGAACTCGCCGTCCGTCTGATGGACCTTCGCCGCACGCCGACCGTGTCCGACCCGCCGGAGCCGAAGACCAGTTGCGGCCCGGACTGTGGGACGAAGGATTGTAGTTCCGGCGGGTGCGGCACGACGGGCGGCTGCTCGACCGGCAGTTGCTCGAAAGGCAGCGTGAAATCGGCCGAGGAACTGACGGCCTACTTCGCCGACCTGCGGCAGAAGATGGAGGCATCCGGCCGCGTGCCACTCACCTGACCGCCTGCCCGCTTCCGCCGGCACCGCAATTGTGTGCTATCCTTCGGCACGCGATTCCGCGCGGCGGGGGCCCGGCCATGAGAAAGTCCATCGTCGTCCTGGCGTTCCTGACGATCATCGCCGGGGCGCTGGCCGGCAGCAAGCGCACCGACGCCGAAATCCTCACCAAAGTCGGCCGGCTGACGGCCAGGACGGTGACGGCGGCGATGCCCGACACGTCCGCCCTGGCGGGGCCGCTGGTCGCCCTCACGCCGCCCGACCTGATGCCCGTCGCCGACCGCGTGCGGATGCGGATCAAGACCGACCAGCAGATGGCCGGCGCGACCGTGACGGTAATCGCGGCCGACGGTGAAGTCACCCTCCGCGGCGAGGTGAAAACGTCCGCCCAGCGGTTGCGGGCGGTCGAGTTGGCCCAGGCCACCACCGGCGTCACCC
Source organism: Gemmatales bacterium (assembly GCA_038247725.1). Classification (GTDB taxonomy): domain Bacteria; phylum Planctomycetota; class Planctomycetia; order Gemmatales; family Gemmataceae; genus JALHQU01. The sequence continues at coordinate 3,272 of JBBRUO010000043.1, read as the reverse complement.
GCGTCGTCAACGAACTCAGCGAGCCGGCGAAGTGACATCGCCCTCATACCCCCGGCAGCAGGCGCAGCGACTCCCGCGTGTCGCGCAACACCTCCTGATTCGTGAAGGCGATCGGCACGGCGTCGCCCCGGAGCCACAGTTCGAACTGGTCGGTGTAGTGCGGCGAACACGGGTTGCCCGACTGCCCGCCGGCCAGCACGAACCGCGAGTTCGACCAGTCCGACGTGTCGTACACCGTCCGCAAATTCGGCAAGTTGCTGACCGGCCGGGTCGGGTCGAGGAGCGTCACCGACGCCTGCTGGATGGTGAAGTTGTCCCCGCCGCCGGGGACGGTGCGGCTGTTGAAGACCGACTTCAACAGCCGGTGCTGGCCGAGGACGGCGTGCTTCAACACCAGCGGTCGCAGGTGCCCCCACGGCCACCAGATCGGCGACGGCCCGTACTTCCCTCGCAGTTTCCGAATCACTCCCGCGAGTACGTCGGCCACCTCCGCCGGCCACCCGCGCGCGAACCAGCCGGCCGGTTGCTCCTTCAGGAGCCGGATCAGGTGCCGCATCCGCCGGTGCCCGAACAGGTTGCCGCTGAAGCCGCCGCCGTGTCCGCCGACCGCCAGCCGCCAGCCGTTCGGCGCTTTCGCCTTCGCCACCCGCGCACACAATTCCGCGACGAAGAACTCGAACACCGCCGCCGCCGGCGATTCCGCTTCGACGCGGCCGTTCCACTCCCTCAGCAGTGAAACGGCTTCCGCCGTTTCGGGCGTCTCGGCCGGCACCGCCAGGATGATCTCGCGCATCTGTTCCCACGGCAGGCTGCGGACGCTCTGTTGTAATCGCAGGCAGTCGGCCACGGCCCAGCCGACGGCCGATTTCCCCAACTCATCGCGGATGGCGTCGCCGCGATACGGATCCATGAAGTCGAGGCCGACGAACGGGGCGTCCGGGAACGGGTGCGGCAGGCCGTCGTTGGCGGTGGCCAGGAACCCCGCTTCGGGGTTCCGCACGTGCGGCATGTCGGCGAACGGCACATACCCGTCCCACCCGGCGTTCGGCGCGTCGCCCGGCGTCGGCAGGGTGCCGAAGCCCGACTTCCGCTTCGGCAACTGGCCGGCGAGTTGGTACCCGATGGTGCCGGACGGGTCGGCGTACACGAGGTTCAACGGCAGCCCCGGCCAGAACTCGAACGGCCGGCGAAACGTGTCGAAGTCCCTGGCCCGCATCACGTCCACGAACCCGCGCACCGGCAGCGGGTCCAGCCACACGGCGCGGAGGCTGACCGCTTCCTTCACGTCGTCGGTGAGCGGCGAGATGACTGGCCCGCGCGGCGTCACGAGCACGGTTTCGACGTGGTCCGGCTTCCCTTTCACGGCGATCACTTCGCGGAGCACTTCGCACGCCGCGAAGGTGCCGTCGGCGGTTCGCACGCTGGCCCCGTCCGGCCCGACGGTTTCGAGGAACAGGTCCGTGTTGTCGGTGCAACCGGCGGTGATGCCCCACGCGCAGAACCCGTTGTGCCCGGTCGGGATGACCGGCGTCCCGGCGAGCGACGCGCCGACCGCGTTCCACTCCGGCGTGGTCACATGTACCAGATACCACGGCGGCGGAATGGTCGGGCCGAGGTGCGGGTCGCAGGCGAGAAGCGGCTGCCCCTTCAGGCACCGCTCGCCGGCGATCACCCAGTTGTTCGACCCGCCGCCCGGCGGGACGAATTGTTGGAACGCCGCGAGATCGGCGAGGAGTTGGGGTAGGTCCGTCCCGCCGGGGCGGACTTCTTCATTCAGTCCGTCCCGCCGGGACAGACCTACTGCTCCCAGCGGGTCGAGCGCCGCCATCGCCGCCGCGCCGTCCGAGCGGATCAGCCGCAGGCGGGCCAACTCCACGTCGTAATTCGACGGCAGCGCGAAGGACATCAGCTTCATCGCCGAGAGGACATCCGCCGGCTCGTAGGGCGTCGGCTCGCCGCCGAGCAGCGCGAACTCGTGCGGCGTCTTCGTCAGCCCGACCGTGTGCCCGGCGTTCACCCCGGCGCAGTACGCCGTCAGTAACTCCCGGAAGTCGTCGTGCAGGGCGGCCACCTGCGCGACGGAGGCGCGGCGGAAGCCGACCCGCCGCGACAGCCGGTCCACCGGCAACCCGCCGGGGCCGACCAACTCGGCGAGCGTGCCCCGCCCGACGCGGAGTTGCGTCTCCAGTTGGAAGGCGCGGTCTTGCCCGTGGACGAAGCCGATGCCGAAGCTGGCGTCGGCGTCCGATTGGGCCTCGATGTGCGGCACCCCGTGGGCGTCCCGGCGGACGGTCATCGGCGCGCGGGGGCCGGGGACGGTGAGTTCGCCGGCGGTGACGGGCAACCGCCGGCCGAGCGCGAGGCGGAACAGCAATCGGCGAACGGCCATGATTCATCCCGTGGGGTGGGGAATAGAATCGGGATCGTGGCAGCGTTGTTCAAGACGACCGGCGGCCACGAGACGGACACCATCTTCAAAGGCGAGCGAGATGCGAGTCACGATCCTCCTCCTTTCGGTGGCGATGACGGGATGCGGGGTGAGCGGCGACGCCGGCCCGCCCACCCATCGGATCAAGCAGTGGGAGCCGTACACGTCCAGCGCTTACGGTTACACGGTGCAGTTTCCGAAGGCCGAGCAGAATGATTTTGACGAAACCTCGCGGCTGTTCGACCGGAACGTCGTCAACCAGTACTCCAACGTCTTCGCCCTGGAGCACGACATCGAGAAGTTGAAGGCGAACGAATTCGTTCCCCGGTACGTCTACCGCGTGCTGGCGTTCAAGGTGCGTGCGAAGGCACGGAAGGAAGTGGCGGACGGGCTGATCGACGAGCAGGTCGCCCACCACTTCGGGCTGAAGGGGCGGGTCGCGTCCGAGACGCGGGAAGTCACTTGGGGCGGTCAACCGGCCACGGAAACTCTCTACGAGGCGGCCGAGGGAAAGCCGCGCGTCACCTTCCGCCGCTGCGCTACTGCGGGCGACGGGTACTACGGCCGCTTGTATGTCGCTGGAACGATCGAGCTGTTCGAGCCGAACGACGCCGACGTGAGCAAGTTCTTCGACTCCTTCGAGGTGCTCCCGGTGAAGAAGAAGTGATGTTCCCAGGTGACGGCAGCGGATCGGTATCCCCCGGCCGGTGATCGGTGGTCGGGCGGGTCCATAAAACCTCCCCATCATGATCCGACTGCTGCATTACAGCGACGTTCACCTGACGGCCCGGCCGCTCGGCTTCCGCTTCCGCGACGTGGTGAGCAAGAAACTGCTCGGCTACAT
>JBBRUO010000042.1:0-18898 GCA_038247725.1 Gemmatales bacterium | reverse complement strand
GGTGCTGGCCGGCGGCGGGGCGAAGGCCGGGTTCGTGTACGGGAAGAGTGACAAGCTCGGCGCGCACCCGACCGAAGGCACCGCCACCCCCGAAGACCTCGCCGCGACGATGTACCACTGCCTGGGCATCGACCCGGAGACCGAGATGCGGGACAGCCTGAACCGCCCGCTGCCGATCAGCCGGGGCCAAGTGATGACCGACGTGCTGGCGTGAGGGTCAGAAGTCGCCGGCCACTTCGCCGCCGTCGCGAGTGACGGCGGACCAGAACACCGCCGGATCGATGCCCGGCCGAACGGTGCGAACCGACCCGTCGAACAGCAGCGTCAGCATCCCGGAGGCGTGTGGCGTTTGCGGTTGGGTGGGGTCGCAGTCGGCCGGCTTCGGGGCCGCCTGGAACGTCACCCCCGGTCGGGACGGCACACGCCGCCCGGCCCCGTCCGACACGGGCCTCACGTCGTTCGGATACGCCCAGTCCGCGAATGAGTTGTTTCTCGCCCATCGCTGATGAATATCGGGCCGATCGTACCGAACCGACTGGTAAATTGCGAATCCAGTGATGAATTGGGAAGCCGGGTTGTACCCACCACAACGAGCGTAGTGCTCCGCGAACATGACTGTATTCGACATTCCGTCGGGAATTGCGTTAACCGTTGGGTACTGCTCTAACGCGATCCCGTTGGCAGGATAGCTCGTGTTCCCGACATCCTCGATGCCGCGATTCGATATCCACGAGGATGGCACGGGAAAAGCCACGAACGAAGGGTCCGCCGGACTACAGTACAGACGAACTCGCGCACCGGGATCATCAAAAGGTGTTCCTGTCCAGAACACTTCCACATGCGGCCGGATCGCATCCAACGGCGCCGGCAAAATCGGAAGTCCCCGGCCAGGTAAGCCGGGGAACCGCTCCCCCTCGGTAGCGGCGTAATTATGCATTCCCAGCCCGATCTGCTTCAGGTTGTTGGCACTCTTGATCCGCGCCGCAGCCTCCCGCACCTTTTGAACAGCGGGGAGTAAGAGCCCGACGAGGATGGCGAGAATTGCCACCACCACCAGCAGTTCGATCAGTGACAGGCCTTTACGCATGGGATCAGTCCTCACCTGTGCGCCGAGAGTCCAACACTTGTCGCTACGGCAACACAATCTCACCTGACATGTTTACGGGAAGCGGGTTGCCGGCGGGGTTTAAAGGATCCCGCAGCGTGACTGTAGTATGGACTTTATAGGTCCCCGACGGGAGTTGAATACTTCCCCGACGCCAGATGCTGGTGTTCACGTCTTTAACTGCGGCCCCGGCGTCGAAGGCAGTTCCGGCCGCGTTCACGAACTTCATGGTCACAGATTGGATTACAGCACCACCCGTCGGGACTACGTTAGCTGCCCCTTTGATCTTATTCACCATCGGCTCCTTGGCCGACATGTCCGTAATCGTCGCGCCCGGCGGATCCGCCGGCATCTCGTCAATGCCTCCAGGCACTTGGCCCCAACTCGGGGTCGCCAGGATGAGTACCAGAAGCAGTCCCATGTGTGAAGTCCGCATCGCACGTTCTCTCATTGAGTGTCGTGTCGTGTTGTGCAGGCCGACGGAACAAAGATACCAGGGGGGGGGGCGCGGCTGTCAACATCGTTTGCAAAAAAGCGAGTAAAAACTTGTGCAACGAGCATCAACCTGAACCTGGGTATGCGGCATCGACTCGGAGACGGAGATGCGGGACAGCCTGAACCGCCCGCTGCCGATCAGCCGGGGCCAGTGATGACCGACGTGCTGGCGTGAGGGTCAGAAGTCGCCGGCCACTTCGCCACCGTCGCGGGTGATGGTTTTTCTCGCGGTTGCGGTTGACGGCCGGCCGTTGAAACTTTTACACTCTGTGGGATACCTGGGCTGGCAGGGACTGCCGCCGCCCGCACCGCAAGGACGCGCATCATGATCCCGACGATCAACAAGCGGTTTCTGTCGAAGGTGGTACTGGTCGTCTTGCTCGTGAGTGGGTCGGTGTACGGCCTCCACGCGGTGCAGGCGCGGCGCATCCCGGCCGCGCTCCGGAAGCAGGCCGACCTCGCCGCCACCGACGGCAAGTCGGACGCCGCCATCAGCTACCTCCGCCAGTACCTCGAGTTCCGCCCGGCCGACGCCGACGCGCAGGAACAACTCGCCGGGTTGCTGAAGGCCCGCCAGAACAACCGCCCGTCGCTCGACCTGCTGTACCTTTACGAGAAGATCCTGCGGAACGACCCCACCCGGCACACCGTCCGGCGGGAGGCGCTCGCGGTCGCCCTCGGCCTGCCGCGACCCCGGTACACGGACGCCGTCGCCCACGCCCAGGAGTTGATCGCGCAGTTCCCCGCCGAGGCGGGGCTGTGGCGGTCGCTCGGCGTCGCCAAGGCGGGGCAGGGGAAATCGGACGAGGCGGTGAAGAGCTTCGAGAAGGCCATCGAACTGGACCCGTCGGACCGGCTGACGTACCAGGAGTTGGCCCAGTACCAGTGGCAGGAGATGAAGCAGCCGCCGGCCGCGCGGGTGACGCTGGACCGGCTCGTCGCCGCCGCCCCGCACGACCCGCAGCCGTACCTCATCCGCGCCAAGTTCGACTCGGCGGTCAATGCCGACGGTCGGGGCAATCCGGCTGACCTCCGCAAGGCGCTCGAACTCGACCCGGAGAACGTGGACGCGCTGATCCAGTTGGCCGAACACCTCCAGCGCGGCCGCGACCTGCTCGCCGCGCACGACTGCCTGTCCGATGCCCGCAAGCTGTCCCCCGGCGACAATCGCGTCGTTCGCGCGCTGGCGTGGCTGGAACTGAACCGCGGCAACCTCGGCGCGGCCGTGACCGTGTTGGAAGAGGGGCTGGAGCGGACGGCCGACGGGATCGACCTGATGGTGCCGCTGGCCGACCTGCTGGTGCAGATGGGGGACACCCGCCGGCCGCGGGAGATCGTCGCCAAACTGGACACGGTGCGCGGCTCGGATCGGCGGGTGAAGGAGGCGACGATGCAGTCCAAGTACCTCACCGGCCGGCTCGCCATGCGGGATCAGCAGTGGGCGTCCGCCGCCGCGACGCTGGCCGAGTTGCGGACGATGGCCGTGTCCGCCAACCTGCCGGGCCTGGAGAACCAGACCGACCTGTTGACGGCCATCTGCCAACAGCGGCTCGGCGACACCGCGAAGGAACACGAGTTGCTGCTCGGCATTCTGAGCCGCGACCCGAACCACCTCGCCGCCCGCGGGACGCTGGCCGCGTCCTATCAGAACATCGGCCGCTTCGCCGAAGCCATGACGGAATTCGAGAAGGTGACGCGGTCCCCCTACGCGACCCCGGAGAGCCACGTCACGCTGCTGAAGTTGCGCGCCAACCGACTGCGGACCTCGGCGGCGGCGACCTCGGCCCAGTGGGACGAACTGGAACGGACGGCCGATCCGGTGGTGCGAAAGTTGGGGCCGGGCACGACGGACGCGGTGCGCCTGCTGGCCGACCTGTCGGCGTGGCGGGGGGCGCGGGACCGGAGCGTGGTACTGCTTCAGAAAGAAGCCGCCCGCCGCCCCCGCGACCCGTCCCTGTGGGCGGCGCTGGCGGTGGCCACGGCCGACCTGGGCGGGGTGCCGGTCGGGTTGGCGGTGCTCGACGAGGCGCAGGCCATCGCCGGCGACGGGGCGGAATTGCGGTTATGCCGCGCCACCTTGTACGCCCGCGACCCCGCCCGCCTCCGCCCGCTCGACCCGCTCGCCGCGCACATCGACACCTGGCCGGACGCCGATCAACTCCGCCTGCTGTACGGGTTGATCGAGGTGTACGACCGCGTGGGCGACGACACGGGTGTGCTGGCGACGTACCGCCGACTCGTCGCCCGTCGGCCGGCCGAGTTGCCGCTGTGGGAGGCGTTCTACGAGCGGGCCGTCAAGACCGGGGACGCCGCCGTCGCCGCCGAGGCGCGGGCGATGGTGGCAACGCTGGAACCGACGCCCGGCAAGGCGGCGGCGCTGTGTGCCGCGTGGGAGGCCGTCGCCGCGCGGAACGCCACCGCGGCCCCCGCCGCGCTGGCGGAGGTGGTCGCTCAGTTCGGCCCGCTGCCCGACCGCGCGGAGGCGTGCGTCGCCCTGGCCCGGCTGAAAGCGCTGGCCGGCGACTCGTCGTCGTCACTGGAATTGCTCGAACGGGCGGTGCGGCTCGACCCCCGCCGCTATACGCCGAGCCAGGAGATGATCGAGTACCTCGCCGCCACCGGGGACCGCGCCCGCCTGGCCGCGTTCCTCACCCGCCTCGACCGCGACCCCCGCTGGTGTGGCGAGCCGGTCCAACGGATCGTGCGGCAGTCGCTGACGCATTTGGAGCCGACCGCCGCCAAGGCGCTGCTCGAGGCGTCCGCCCCGCACGTCGAGTGGCTGCCCGGCGGCACCGGCTGGCTGGGGGACGGGTTCCGTCTGGCCGGCCTGAACGCGGACGCGAAAGCCTGCTACGAGCGGGCCGTGAAGGGGAAGACCGCGACCGCCGACGACTGGCTGCGGTTGGCCCTGCGGAGCGGCGAAATGAATTCGCCGGCCGCCGCCGCTGACGTGCTGGCGCGGGCGAAGTCCGTGCTCTCCGGCCCGCTCTACCTGACGATCGCCGCCGCCTTCCGCGAGTCCGGGGTGGGGCCGAAGGACTGGTCGCCGGCGACCGCTTCCGCCGCCGAACGCCGCCAGTTCACGCAAGCCCGGCTGGCGCTCAAACTGTCGCAGTTCGACCGTTCGGCCGCCATCGATGTGCTGGAAGGGTTCCTCGGCGACGAGTCGCTGTCCCCGGCGGACGGGGCGTGGGCGCGACAGAACCTGGCGATGCTCATGGTCGCCCGCGGGAACCCGACGGATCGCACGCGGGCGAAGGAACTCCTGGCCGGGGCTGATGCCGTCGCCGGGACCACCGCGGACGAGAAGCGGTCGGCCGTCGCTGTCCTCGCCGGCCTGTCGCGGCACCTGGACGGCGAGGAGCGCGTCACCGTGTTGGACCGCGCGATTACTCTGTTGGAAACCGTCGTGACGGAAACGAAGTCCGAACGCGACCGGTTCCTGCTCGCCCAGATGCACCGCACCGCCGGCAACCGGAAGGCCGGGCGGACGCTGCTCATCGACCTGCTCAAGGACGCCCCCACGAACCGGGACTACCTCATCTCGGCGCTCGACGAGGCCACCGAACCGGCCGACGTTCAGTTCGCCGACCAATGCTCGATGGTCCTTCAGCGGACGTATCCCGACGAGTACCGGGCGGTCGCCGCCGTCGCCCGCCACGAGTGCCGGGCCGGTCGCCCGGAACGGGCGCTCGCGCTGGTCACGAAGTACACCCGCGCGGCCGACGCCAGCCCGAACGACTTACAACTCCGCGCGGCGCACGGCGGCGAGTTGCTCGACGAACTGGCCCGCCGGCCGACCGTCCGCGGCACCCCGGCCGGCCGCAAGATGACCGACGCGGCAGTCAAGCTGTTCGAGTTGCTGTACCAGTCGCGGCCGGAAGCCGTGGTGGGCGTGGCCGGCTTGCTGGCCGCCGACGGCCGATCCGACGAGGCGTTCGCGCAGATCGAGAAGCACGCCCGCAAGTTGCCGCCGCGGGTGAAGGCGATGGCCGGCATCGCGGCCATCCGCTCCGGCGGCACGACGCCCGAACGGCTGGCCCTGGTGAAAGGGTGGCTGGCGACGGCCAAGGCCGAAGAGCCGGCGTCGGTCGCCGTGCTGCTTGAGGAGGGCCAACTGTGTTCGTTCAGCCGGGACAAGGGCGGCAGCGAAGCGGCGTTCGAGGCGGCGGTGACCAAGGATCCGACCAACGTCGTCGCGCTGAACAACCTGGCGTGGACGCTGTCCGCCGACCCGGACGCCGGGGCGCGGGTGAAAGACCTGCTCGACCGCGCCACCCGCGAGGTCGGGCTGACCGCCGGCCTGCTCGACACCCGCGCGCGGATGCGGATGGCGGCCCGGCAGTACGACGCCGCCGAACAGGATTTAAAGCACGCCCTCGCCCTGGAGAAGACGCCACTGCGACTGTTCCACATGGCGCTGGTGAACCGCGAGCGGACCCCGGCGAAGCCCGCCGAAGTGACGAAGTGGTTCGATCAGGCCGTCGAAATGGGCCTCGACGAGCGGATGGTCCACATGGCGGACGTGGAGAAGTATCGGGCGATGTCCGCGCGGTGAGCGACTCCCGGTGGCGACAAACTGAGCCGGTGAGGTTGGCGAGCGAGATGATGCAGCCAAACGGAACGCGGATGACGCGGATTTCAGCGCGGATCAAAGCCGGGATCCAACCCAGATTTCTTTCATTCTGATCCTCTTCATCCCGACTTTGATCCGCGTCACCCGCGTTCCTCTTTTTGAACGGTTCAGGTATCCCACCCATGCCCACCATCAGTGTTCGCACGCGCAACCGCTCCGAGTTCGTCGATGTCACCGCACAGGTGCGGGACGCGCTCCGCGCGTCAGGCGTGCAAAACGGCGTTTGCGTCGTGTACTGCCCGCACACCACGGCGGCGGTGACGATCCAGGAGAACGCCGACCCGGATGTCGTTCACGACCTGCTACTGTGGCTGAACCGGCACATCCCGAAAGACCAGCCCGACTTTCGGCACGCCGAGGGCAACTCCGACTCGCACCTCAAAGCCGCGCTGATCGGTCCCAGCGTCATGGTGCCGGTCGAGGACGGGCAACTGGCGTTCGGGACGTGGCAAGGAATCTACTTCTGTGAGTTTGATGGGCCGAGAACTCGGTCCGTTCGCGTTCAGTTCCTGACCGCCGCTGCCGATCCTGTCGGATAACGCCTCTCACGGTCGCGGGCCGCCCCGCATTCCGGCCGCGCCGATGATTGACTCACGCCGCCCAGCCGGAATAACGTCGGGAGACGAGTTTTTCCGCCCGACGGGAACGGCATCATGCACCTGATTCACCCCGACGTTCTCGCCGAGGCCCGCGGCCTGTCGCTCGGCGCGGCCGGCTTCCTGCTGTTCGTCGGCTTCCTCCTGTGGGCGTTCGGCTGGCGGTGGCACCGCTTTTGGGTGGTGTTCGCCATCACCCTCACGGCCGGCATGCTCGGCATCTCGGCGGGCCGGTCGGCCGGCTCGCAGGTGCTGGTGGTGGGGGTGCTGTTGGCGGTCGCGGCGGGGATGCTGGCGCTGGAGTTGGCGAAGATCCTGGCGTTCGTCACCGGCGGCGTCCTCGCCTGGGTGGCGGCCGAGGCCGCATTCCCGCAGGCGCAGGAGCTGTGGGCGATCTTCCTGTGCGGCGGGCTGCTGGGGGTGGCCTTGTACCGCGTGTGGACGATGGTCGCCACCAGCGTCGTGGGCATCCTGCTCTGCTGGCACTCGCTGCTGATCCTGGGCGAAATGTTCGGCGGGTTCGACGCAGTCAAGGTCGCCACCGATTACGCGGTACCGTTGAACATCGGCGTCTTGGTGGCGTCGCTGGTGGGCGTCCTGGTGCAGTCCCGCACCGGCCGCCCGGAAGAAAAGGAAACTGAGGACGACGAGACGCCGGCCAAGCACTGAGCTTGGCCGGCGATTGACCTCATCAGGCCTTTTTCGTGTCGCTCCGCCACATTTGCGGCGGTACCGAAAGGGCGACCGCGATGATGACGAGGTGGGAGATCCACACGCTGTTACACAGCGTCACCAGAGTGTTATTGAAGCCGTAGGCGTGCAAGCCGACGCCGAGTTGGTTGGTGCCGAACCAACTCCACGTCGTGATCATGTTGCCGACCAGAGCCAGCAGGGCCGTCCCCCGGTTCCGTACCAGGCCGCACCAGCGGGCGTGCAGAATGAGGGCGTTCCAGATCACGATCATCACCGCCCCGTTCTCCTTCGGGTCCCACCCCCAAAACCGGCCCCACGACTGATCCGCCCAGATGCCGCCGAGCACGGTGCCGACGAAACTGAACAGCGTCGCCATGCAGATGACGCCGTACATCGCCTGCCCGATCAACTTGCCGAGCGGTTGGGCGGTCTTCACCCCGTCGTCGGAAAGTGACACCGAGTCGTTCAAGCGCGGGGTGAACAGGCCGAGGACGAGGTACACCAAGCCGATCATCCCGGCGATGTACGTCGCCGAGTAGCCGAACGTCACGGTGGTGACGTGGGTGGCCAGCCAGAAGTTGGTGTCCAGCACCGCCCGCATCATTTCCAGCGTGTCCCCGGACGCGATCTGGTGTCCGATGATGCACGTCCCCAACCCGAGGGCGGCCGCGACCAGGTTGCCCAGGCCGATGGGGAAGATGCGTTCGAGCAGCAGACACACGCCGGCCGCCACCCAGCCGATGAACACCGCCGACGAGTACAGGTTGGTGACGAACACCAGCGGCCGGTCCATCAGGTACATGCGGGTGAGCAGCGAGAAGGTGTGGGCGAGGAAGGTCACGAAGATCAGCCAGAAGGTCGCCCGGCGGACCCCTTGGGACGCCGACGGGGCACCGACCGCCAGCACCCACCCGATCAGGCTGAGAGCGAGAGCGATGCCGTACAGGATCGAGGCGTGGTAGTACGGGGCGAATTGGTTCAGGAACAGTTCCAACTTCGCCCGCGTCTGGTCGCCCCCGGTCACGGCGGCGCTCACCCGCTCCTGGTACGCGGCGACGGCGGCGTCGAACCGCTCGCGGTCCCCGGCGCGATACGCGGACAGCACGGCCGACCACAGCGCGGCGTCCGGGTCGCGGTCACGGGCGGTGGCCAGAGCCGCGGCCACGTCCTGCCGGAGTTGCGCCTTCTCTTCGGGCTTCTCGGTCATCGACTCCAGCACGTCGAGCAGGTGGTCCAGCGACCGGATGCGGACGCCGAACTGGGCCTGAAACTCGTCGGCGCGGGCCTGGAACCGGGCCATGATTTCGGCCTCGGCCTTCTCCGTCACTTGCGACAGGTTCCGCCAGTTCACGTCGTCCCGCGGGGGCAGTGTGAGCGGCCCGCCGCCGGTGGCGATGTCCAGGTAGGCGGTGTACTGACCGAACGCTTCCAGCACCTTCGCCTCGAACGCCGTCTGGTCCTTCTCCGGCACCGCCTTCGCGCGGATGGCCGCGTCCCGCAACTTGATCTGGTTCGGGCCGATGTCCGCCAGGGTGTACCGCCACCCGGCCTTCGGCTTCAACTCAAGAAGCGACAGCACTTCCAGGTTCTGGATGCGGAAGACGGGGTAGTCCTTCGCCCGGCCCGGATCGCGCCGCTCCGCCGAGGCCACCTCCATGTACCACTTGATGGCCGAGAACGTCTCCCCGCTGACCGTCGTCATGTCTTCCCGCTCGTTCAACCGGCGGAGGTACACCCGCGCCACGGTATCGAGCGGCTTCACCCGCCCGCTCTCCACCACCGGCGTGGCCGCCAACTTGGACAGGTCGAGCTTGCCGTCCTTGTTCGGCGGGAACATGTTGCCGGCGAGGTACAGGACCGCGAACAGCGCCCCGGCCGCGCCGGCGTACTTGGCCATGCGGCCGACCGGCGCGGGCGGCGTCACCCGCCGCGCGTGGGGGGCTGCCGGGGTCGGGGCCGGCCGCCCGAGTCGGGTCAGGTACTGAACCAGGAAAATCAGGAAGTGAACCGTCATGCCGAGGGTGACGAGCAGGCACGAGATGTACGGCAGCGTCCAGCCGGGGTTACGGACCACTTGCAGGACCGTGTACTTCTCCGACTCCTCGTCGAACCCGGCCTGGAAGAACGCCTCGCCGCGATACCGCAGCGGCTCGTTCATCGAGATGTCCACCTCGCGGTGAACGTCCCGTTCCGGGTCGTCGATCCGCACCCGGCTACAGAAGTTCTTCGGCAGGTTGGTGCCGAGGTACTTCTCGTGCGTGAACTTCAGCAGGGTCAACTTGAACGGCTTCAGGTGCTGGGTGAACCGCAGGCTGACGGTGTAGGTCTTGCCGTCAACGTCGATGGTGTCGTCCTTCTTCATCCGCAGCGACACCAGATGCCGGCCGAGTTCGGTGTCCGTCCCCTTCTGGTAGAAGGTGACGAACGCCGACGGCAGGTCGATCATCTGGTTCGGGTCCACCCCGGACACTTCCGGTACGGCGTCCGCGGTCAGCACCTTCCCGCCGCCGGCGGTCGCCAGGTGGGCCCGCTTCAACTCGTCCGACGCCGTCTCGAGCGGCACCAGCTTCGAGTTCCGCATCCACCGCTGAACGGAGATGTCCACCGGCAGTTCGTCGTGCGCCACGCGGGTGCCCTGCTCCGCCGCGCGGACGAGCAGTTTCGCCGGCACCACCGTCACCGTGTCGCGGGTCGGGTCGGCGGCCGAGTCGATGAACGCCAGCTCGTAGTCGCGGGTGTCGAACGCCGAGTCGGTGGACCCGCCTTCCTCGATCACCATTCGCTGTTCGACCTGGAACTCGCGGGTGACGTACTCGCCGACGAGCAGAAGTACGACGCCGGAGTGCAGGATGAAGATGCCCGACCGCTTCCACGACAGTTTGAACCGCAGCAGGTGCGCGGCCAGCAGGTTGACGAACATGGCCCAGCCGATCAGCTTGCCGGCCGGGAACGGGAACGCGCCGCCGGCCGTCGTCTTCGGGTCCAGGTTAAAGAACACCTGCGCGAAGTTGACGAACATCTGGTAATCGACCCAGACGAACCACGAGTAGAAGTACGTGTCCACGACCGTCCAGACGCCGGCGTTCTTCTGCGCCAGGGTGCCGAAGAACACGAGCAGCACGGACACGGCGAACAGGCCCACCGTCACTTGCAAGGAAGCGAACGGCTTGAGCACCTTCCGCGCGACCCGAAGCAGGTCGGTCGGCGGGCGGGGGGCCGGGTCGAGGGGGTTGACATCGCTCATCGGTATCTCCTCGCCCGATTGGGGCGGGCGTGGGTCGTTGGGAGAGGGAGTGTTCAGTTGGTGCCGCCGAACGGCCGGCCCATGCCGCCGCCCGCGCCGCCCGGCCCGCGGAGGTCCACCTTGTAGGCCGGGGTGCCGCCGAGTTGCACCGGGATGAGGGTCGTGGCCAGGTCCTCGTCGCCGAGTTCCTTCAGCCCGACGAAGCTCGACCGCCAGCGGTTCACGTTGGCCGAGAGGCTCCCGCCGAACGGGTTGGAGACGTACATTTCCAGCGGCTTATCCGTCGAGCCGTACTGGAGGGTGACGACGCGGTTCGGGTTCGGCGGCCCGACCCGCCAGCCGTCGGGGACGGTCCACGACAGAGGCGGCGCGGGCATGCCGGTGACGCGGATCGAGGTCAGGAAAGCGTCGAAGTCTTTCTCCCGTTCCGTCACCTGACTGGCCGCCCCCAACAGGCGGACGAACCAACTGAACTGCGGGCTTTGCGGGATGACGGCAGCCAACATCCGAACCGTCTCCTCTGGCCCTTCCGCCGCAGGCCGAAACGGCGTGCTCTCCCCGTCGCGGGGCACGAGGTATGTGCGGACCTCCGGCTCCGGCGCGCACCCCGACAGCACGGCGAACGCGAGACACAAGACCACCCGGCAGGCGGGCGCGGTCGGGAGCGGCATGAATCGGCTCTCGGCAGGGCGGACCGGATCGGCGGTTGCGGCCGAGCGGGTGGGCGGGATATCCATTCGCTATTGTCCGCCGTCTGACACACGTCGTCAAGGCGGCAGCCTCACTCCTCAAACGAACCGCACGCCGGGGCCGACGAACAACGCCGGGTTTTCTTGCCCCGGCGCGGCGTCGTGGGGTAGAATGCGGCCGCGTCGAATGCCGACCGGTCGGCCGTCGTCTAGCAGTCCGGAGTACCACCCGCCTATGCCCCGCCCCGACGCCGCAACGGACGACGAACTGGTCGGGCGGATCGCCCGCGGGGACGCCGCCGCCCTGGACGCGCTGTTCGTCCGCCACCGCGAGCTCGCGTACCGGGTGGCGTACCGCCTGCTCGGCCACGACGCCGACGCGCTGGACGCGGTCCAAGACGGGTTCGTCAACGCCCTCACCCACCTGGGCCGGTTCCGCGGCCAGAGTTCGTTCAAGACGTGGCTGCTGAAGATCGTCTCGAACGCGGCCCTGGACATCGGCCGGGTGCGGCAGCGGCGGGACACCCGTCACGCCGACACGCCGTCCGACGAGTGTCCGTGGGTGGCCGACGACGACGCCCCGCCGGACGCCGGCCTGGAGCGGGCCGACTTGCGGGTAGTCCTGGCCGACGCCCTGGCCAAACTGCCCGCCGCCCAGCGGCAGACGTTCGTGTTGCACGTGGACGGCGAGCTGAGCTACAAGGACGTGGCCGAGGCGCTCGGCATCTCGATCGGCACGGTGATGAGCCGCCTGTTCTACGCCCGCCAGCGGCTGAAATCGTTCCTCGCGGATTACGTGTGCTCATGACCCCGCCCGACGCCCGCCAGTACGCCGACGGCCCCCTCGACCCGGCCACCCGCCGCGCCCTCGCCCCCGACTCCCCGACCCGCGCCGACTGGAAGCGGGTGAGCGACGGCATCGCCGCGCGGGTGCTGCCCAAGCACCGGTCCACCAATTGGGGCCGCCGGGCGGTCGCCGGCCTCGCGGTCGCCGGATGCGGCCTGATCGCCGTGCTGGTCTGGCGCGGCAACGGTCCCGCGCCGCGCGCCACACTTCCGGATGTTGTGAAAATCGCCCCGGACGTGACGGACTCACTCGCCGAGTTCGCGGTGCTCCCCATCGCCACCGATGACGAGTTGCAAATCGCCACCCTTCGCGGCGACTGGGGCACCGGTCTGGTCGTCGGCGAACACCCGCTCTCCGGCGAACTGCGGCTGGCCACCGCCGACGAGGTGACGGTCGAACGATCCCCGGCCGGCACGGAACCCACCTCCGACCACGGCGACCTGCCGATGGTCTTCGGCCTGAAGGGCAAGAGGACCGGCGAATGACCCGCGGCCGACCATCCCTGACAACCCTCCTCGCGGTGCTGGCCGTCGCGGCGTGGGGCCGCGCCGACGACGACCAGCCGGTGCGCGTCACCGTGGTGGCGGTGCTGGCCAGCGCGGATCACGCCGAGGTCCACCCGAAACTCGCCGCGCTCGCGGCGGAGGTGCGGAAGCGGCACGAGAAACTGACCGGCTTCCGCCTCGCCGCCACCGCGCAGAAGTCCATCCCCGTCGGCGAATCCCACACCTTCGCCCTGGCCGATGGACAGACGATGAAGGTGACGATCAACACACCGAAGGACAAGTCCGGCCGCATCGGGCTGACCCTGGACGCGCCGGGGCTGGGCGAGATCCAGTACACCTGCGTGTGCGACAAGTTCGTCCCCGTCATCACCCCGCACGTCACCAAGCGGGGCGAGCGGCTCGTCATCGCCGTCCTGGCCAAGCCCTGCACCGGGAAGTGAATTCCGCCGATCCGGAAGGAGACCGCCCATGTCCGTCGCCGCCGCGCCGCCACTCCCGTCCCCCACCCCGCTGCTGAGCATCGCCGGGTTCCGCCGCATCACCCCACAGCAGTACCACAACCTGCACCACTCCGGCGTCATCCAGGAGGGGGAGCCGGTCGAGCTGCTCGAAGGCTACATGGTGGAGAAGAAGATGCGGAACCCGCCGCACGACAACGGCGTCCGGTGCCTGACCCGCTTGCTCTACCGGCATACCCCCCCGAACTGGGAACCGCAAGTCCAGTGCGCCGTCTCGCTCGGTGCGAGCGAACCCGAACCCGACGGGGCAATCCTTCGCGGCCTTCGCCAGGACTACCAGGCCAAACTCCCCGCCGCGGCTGATCTGGGGCTTGTCATTGAGGTGTCGGATTCGACGCTGGCATTCGACCGCCGGGACAAGGGCCGCATCTACGCCCGCGCCGGTATCCCGGTCTACTGGATCGTGAACGTCGTGGACCGGCGGATCGAAGTGTACACGAACCCGGACCCGGCCGCGAACCCGCCGGAGTACACGGCCTCGGCCGTTTACCTGCCGGGGCAGGCCGTCCCGCTGGTGCTGAACGGCGTCGCCGTGTCGGCGATTCCGGTGGGCGAATTCTTGGGGTAACGAGTTACTCGCCGTCGTTCCGCGCGGGAATGACGATGTCGGGCAGCGGCGGGGCGGTCAACTTCCGGTACAGGAAGTACCCCATCACGAGCGTCACCACCACCAGCACGCCGAGGATGATAAACCGCAATGGCGAGTTGGCATAGCCACCTTCCGACTTCTTGCCCTTCTTCTTTTTCCGTCTCGGCCGCTCGTCTTCGTCATCGTCCTCGTCGTCGGCGACCGGTCTCTTCCGCTTCGCCGGCCGTGGCTCGTCGTCCTCGTCGTCCTCCTCCAACATCACCGGCTTCTTCCCCTTCACCGGGCGCGGGTCGTCGTCCTCGTCGTCCGCCAACTCCACTGGCTTCCGCTTCGCGGTGGGCACGGCGAACGCCTCCTGGCACTTCGGGCACTTGATCCGCTGGCCGGCGGTAAAGCCGGCCTTGGACGACAACTTCGCGCCGCACTCCGGGCAAGCGACTTGGGCGATGGCCATTGCGGTGACTCCGTGGGAAGGGGAAGTCTATCCGACCGCCGTCAGTCCTTCAACTCTTCCCATCGCCTCGCCGTCACCGGGTCTGGCAAAACTTTCTGGCAAGTCGAAAGACCTCACCCCCCGGCCCCCTCTCCGTCCCGGAGAGGGGGCCAGGGGGTGAGGTCTTTCCCAACCTCCGGCAAGGCCAGAACTTCCGATTGCCCGAAAGATTTGCCAGACCTCCGTCACTTGCCCTTGGGGACGGCCGAGTCGCCGGCCCCGTACTTGAGTTTCTCCTTGGTCGATTGCTTGTCGGTGGGTTTCTCGCCGGGCTTCGGCTCGGTGGCCGGATCACCCCCACAGCCGACCGCGACGGCGGCGGTGACGAACAACAGGGCGGACCAGAACAACTTCCGCGACATGAGTCGGCTCCGTGAAATAGGTGCGGCCCGCCCCGAAGAGGGCGAGCCGTTGGAAGATCATCGTGGAATCAATTACCAGTCGCTGCCGAGCACTTCGCCGCCGGTTCCGGTCATCGCCGCCCACCAAGTGGCACCGGAGACGCCCGGCGAGACGACGCGGACGCTGCCGTCACCGAGGCCGACGAGGATGCCGCCGGACCCCATCTGGGTGGCCAGGCGGAAGTCGCAGGTGGCGGCGCGGCTGGCCCAGGTCGGGTTGACCTGGAACTTGGTGGCCGCACCGGTGACGTACCCTTCGTTCGCGGGGCCGTTCCGCCAGTAGTTGATGACCGGCATCCACTCGAACCACGAGCTGGCGTTGGCGTAGGGGGCGATGTTGTAGAGGGGGGAACTGTACGACGCGCGATAGCCGCTCGGCCCCCGCTCGCAGACGGCAGTGCGGGTGGTATACATGATCGTGTTCGACGTGCCGTCGGTCATGCCCAGGATCGTCTGGAAGCGGTTCAACCGGAAAGACGTGGCGTTCACGTACCCGCCCATCGCCTCGTAGTTGGCGACGTACCCGGTGACGGCGTACACGCCCCACCCGCTGTCGTTGTACGCGCCGCCGCTCTGGGACGGGTCGGTCGGGTTGACGAACGGCTTCGGCGGGGACTGGTTGTACGTGATCGCGTAGTACTGGCCGCTGGTGGCGGTGTTGTTGTCCACCAGCCGCTTCAGGTTCTCCTGCTCCATGTACGGGAGGATGTGGACCACCCACGACCCGTCTTTGTACCCGGCCGCCGAGCCGAACTCGACGAAGGCCGGCGGCAGGTGGCCGATCGAGTCGTTGTAGCTGTGCGACGCGATGCCGAACTGCTTCATGTTGTTCTGGCTTTGCGTGCGAGCCGCCGCCTCGCGCACCTTTTGAACCGCCGGGAGCAACAGCCCGATCAGGATGGCAATGATGGCGATCACCACCAGCAACTCGATCAACGTGAACCCGATTCGAACCCGTCGCATGAGAGACCTCCGGTTAAAGGAACATCTCATACTAAACCCGCCCCCCCGCCTCCGTGGTGAGGGTTGGATGAAGATTCCCTTTTCCGCTCACCCGCGGTACGGGCGGAGCAGCCGGCCGACGTGCGCGGCGGGCCGGGAGGGGAGGTCGTGCCGGGTGCGCGGGGCGGAGGCGGTGTTCCCCCCGACGAGCCGGACGAACGGCACCACCCGTGTCGGTGCGGTCGGGGTCCGGGCGGCGGCGGTGCGGGTGCCCTTCTGATTCTGCGCGATCACGTCGAAGCGGGTGCGGAACCACAGGTCGCGGACGGTGGTGTCGGTGGGGGCGAGGAACCGCGCCTTGCTGAGCAGTTCGAACGCGAGGTCGGCTTCCCCGGCCTCCCGCAACCCTTCCGCCACGATGCCCAGGACTTCGGCGTCCGCCGGGGCCGCTTCGGCGGCGCGGCGGAGGACGTTCACCCCGGCTTGCGTGTCATCGATCCGAACCAGGGCGCGACCGAGGGCGGCGCGATAGAGCGGGCTGCTGGCGTTCAACTTGACGGCCTTTCGGTAGTGGCGGGCGGCGCGGCGGTCGCACCCGTGGGGGTCGTCCGCGAACGCCCGGCCGAGGAGGAAACGGCACCGCGCGTCGTCCGGAACCCGGCGAAGCGCGGCGATCAGGTGGCGGCGGGCGGCCCGATAGCGATTGGCGGCGAGGCATTCCTCCGCCGCCACTTTGTGGGCCTCCACCGCGTCCGCGTCATCCGCGCACGGGAGAACCGAGAAGCCGGTCTCCGCGCGCGGCCACCCGGCGGGATCGGCGGTGCGCGCCGACGCCGGGAAGAGGGTGAGCGTCCTGCTCATGTGCCGCCTCCGTGCAGCCCGTTCCGAGGAACAGACTTGATTGATGGGGGATAGATATACCGGATGCGCCGGTCGCGCAGCAAGTCGAAATCGCGTGCCATTCGCGGAATAAATAACCGGGAAATTCCAGCCGTTTCACCTTGCCGAACAGCCGCCGCGGGCGGTCGGTCTCAAGTCGGGTGGGCCGTCGCGTCGATGCCTTCCGGCGACACCGGACGCGATCGGAATCGCGCCCCACCGTCCGCACGGATGCCGCCATGAACCCGCATTTCGGCCTCGCCCGCCGACCGTTCCGGCTCGCACCCGACCCGGCCGCGTACGCCCCGACGCCCCCGCACGAGGCGGCGGCGACGACGCTGGGCCGCGCCTTCCGCCACGGCCACGGGGTGGCACTCGTGGACGGCGAACCGGGCACCGGGAAGACCCTCGCCGGCGTCCGGTTCCTCGACTCGCTCCCGACCGACACGCCACGGGTGATGCTCGCCGCGCCCCGGCAGGCGAAACCGGCCGAACTGTTCCAGGCACTGCTGTTCGACCTGGGCCGACCGTATCAGGGGCTGACCGAACACGAACTGCGGCTGTCCGTCACCGGCGAACTTCTGGCGGCGGCGGAAACGGACCGGCGGATGGTCGTGTTCCTCGACGAGGCGCACCACCTGACGCCGGACGCGGTGGAAGAACTCCGCCTGCTGGGAAACCTCGAATCCCCGAGCGGCCCGGCCGTGTTCGTCCTGCTCGCCGGGTTGCCCGCCGTACGGTCGCTGGTGGCCGGGAACCCGTCGCTGTCTCACCGCCTCGCCGCGCGGTGCCGGCTCGTCCCGCTCACGGTCGGTGAGTCGGAAGTGTACCTCCGCGAACAGGTGCGGGCGTGCGGGGGGCGAGCCGAGTGGGTGTTCGTGGACGAGGCGGTGTCGCTGATCGCGGAACTGGCCGGCGGCGTGCCCCGCGCGCTGAACCGGTTGGCCGGGCTGGCGATGGCCCTCGCCGAGGAAGACGGGGCCGACGCCGTGGACGCCGAAGCGGTGCTGGCCGCCGCCGAGCAGTTGGAACTGACCGTGCCGAATGCCGAGCCAGAACCGGTCGCGGGAATCGACGAGCCGGAGTCGCTGCCGCACCCCAACCAGGTGCCCCGCCCGCCGCGCCGCGGGAACCCCGCCAAACGTAAAGCCGCCTGATTCGTCCTTCGGCTCCCCCGACGATTTTCGACAGGAACCCGCTGCCATGAGTCGCATGTTTCGCGTCATTTCCGGTCCCGCCGCCGAGCCGACCGCAGCCCGCCGCGACGCCTCCGATGCGGACGACGTGCCGTTCGTCGAAGTGGGCGGGCCGGACGGGGTGGTGACTTCGATTCGCCCTCCCGCCGTCGCCATCCACCGGCCGGCCACGCCGCCCGTGATGCCGTCGGCCGCCCCGCCCCCGCGCCCGGCCCCGCCGCCGCGTGCGACCCCGACACCGTCGCCGGCCCCCCGTGCCACGGCTCCGGCCGCGCCGCCCGAGTCGCCAATTCTGTCGGTCACGTTCCACCGCTACCCGAAGCCGGGGCTGCGGCTGATGCACGCCGGCGTCGCGCCGGACGTGGTGGCGTTCCACTTCCCCGACCACGCCGTCAGCGGCGAATATCGGCGGGTGTGCGATGATGTCCTGTTGCAGTTCGACACGCCCGGCCCCCGCGCCGCCGTGTTCGCCGCCGCCGAGCCGCACGCCGGCACCACCACGGTGCTGGTCAACTTCGCCGTCTCGCTGGTGACGCAACACGCCCACCGGGTGCTCGTGGTGGACGCCAACTTCGCCCGCCCCGGCGTCGCCCGCCGGTTGGCCTGCGCCGAAGCGCCGGGGCTGGCGGACGTCCTCGGGCAGTCGATTCCGTTGGCGTGGGCGCTGCAGCCGACGCCGCTCCCGAACCTGCACGTGCTGTCCACGGGCACCGTCACCGACGGCACCGAGGAGGCGCTGTCGGCCGACCTGCCGAAGCTGGTGGGGCAACTCCGCCAGTGGTTCGACTGGGTGGTGATCGACGCCGGCGTGTGGGCCGACTTGCCAGGCGGGGACGGGACCGCGGCGGCGGCCGACGGGGTGTACCTCGTCACCCGCGAGGCGGCGATGGAACAGGACGAGTTCACCGGTCTCCGCGCCGAGATCGCCGCCATCGGCGGACCTGTCCGCGGCTTCGTCAGCACGAAGCAGTGTGGGGACTGCGCTCCTGGTGTGCCCGGTGTGGAGTGGGGCACGCAACTCACCTCCCCTCGTTGCGGGGAGGTCGCCGCGCGGCGGCGGGAGGGGAGT
>JBBRUO010000041.1:0-18940 GCA_038247725.1 Gemmatales bacterium | reverse complement strand
GCGCGCATCACGGCCACGTCGCGGGCGTGGTAGCGCGGCGTGGATTCCTGCTTGAAGCTGGTCTCGTGTTCCTCGTCGATGACGATCAGGCCGAGGTTCCGCGTGGGGGCGAAAACGGCACTCCGCGCGCCGACGACGACTTGCACTTTGCCGGCCGCGATCTGCCGCCAATAAGTGGCGCGCTCGGCGTCGGTCAAGTTCGAGTGCAGCACCGCCACCCGCCCGCATCGCCCGCGGAACCGCTCGATGGTTTGCGGCGTGAGCGAGATTTCCGGCACCAAGACAATCGCCTCTTTCCCCTGCGCCACCACCCGCTCGATGGCTTGCAGGTAAAGCTCCGTCTTCCCGCTGCCGGTGACGCCGTACAGCAAAAACGGCTTGAACCCGCCGGCCTCCACCGCCGTCCGGATCGGCTCCCACGCGCGGAGTTGGTCGGGGTTCATGTCGAAAGGCGAGCCGAGTGTGTCAACACTCGGGTTCGGTGGGGTGGCACCCGTGTCATCACTGACACGGCTCGCCAAATCCATTTCCACCAGTCCCGCCGGCAGCCGCTCCACCCGCTCGCTGAACTTCCGCAGTAACCCCTTCCCAACCAGCCCGGACACGATGCCGACACTCACCCCAGCCGCCCGCGCGAGTGCCGCCTGCTCCATCGGTTCCGTCGCCCGCTTGAGCCGATCCAGTACCTGCTTTTGTTTGGGCGTGACGGTGGGGAAGAACTTGGGCAGCTTGTCCTTCGGCATCGGCTCGACGAACACCACTTCCTTCGTCCCGGCCTTGTCCCGCACCCCGGCCGGCAGCACCGCGCTGAGCACCTGCCCCCACCCGCACAGGTAGTAATCCGCCATCCAACGGGTGAGTTTCAGCAACTCGTCATCCAGAAGGGCGTCGTCGTCAATCATCTTCGAGATGGGTTTCACCTCGCGGAGTGGGGCGCTATCCGTGACGCGGATGACGTATCCGACGGTACCCTTGTCGCCCCGCCCGAATGAGCATTCCACCCGCTTGCCGACGCCGACGCGGGACCGCAACTCGTCCGGCACGGAGTAGCTGTAGGCGTGATCCAACGGACGGTCGAACACCACGTCCGCGAAGAGCAGCGGTTCAGGATTGGAAAGTGGGGGGACGGGAGCGGCGGCCGTCTCGGGGTGGGTGTTCATGGGGGAAGTCTACCTCCCCGTCGTGCGAAACCACAACGTCGGTAGGCGAAACCTACGCCCGCACCCAACTCTCCCAGATCCATTCGTGCTGCCAGTTCAGGCGGTGCGTGGCCGACAGCCCCGCCTGGATCGCCCGCATCCGCCGGCCGGCGTCGGGCAACACGTCCTCGTGGAACTGCACCTGGAGTTCCTTCACCCGGCGGATGAGGCCCGTCTCGATGAGGTGATCCAGCAGGTCGTATTCGCCGCCCTCGATGTTCACTTTCAGCAGGTCGATTTCCGGCACCGGATCCTCGGCGAAGAACTCCGATGCCGATCGAAGTTCGATTTCCTCCGTCTTCCCAGTGGCGCGAAAAGTGGAAGTGCCAGCCCCGTCGAGTGAGATGGTTTCCGTTCGGTTCGACCCGGCCAGTCCGAACGGGAACAGCTTGAACGCCGGATTGCGGTGCAACCGCTTGTGGATGTCGGCGAAGAAGCTGGGGCACGGCTCGAACACCCACACCGGGCAGCCGTAGCGGGCGTAAATCTCCACCGCGACGCTGCCGTCGTACCCGCCGAGGTCGAACACCACCGAATCGGCCGACAGGTTCAAATTCAGGCGGAGGGTCTGGTCGCCGTCGATGGCGTACCACTTCTCCAGCCGGGCGATGTGCGCGAGGCGTTGCGGCGACTCGGCGGGCGGAACCGATGGCGCGTCGAACCACCGCCCGACCCGCTCGAACCCGCGGCCGATCTTGCGAAACCCTTTGGCTGCGAACCGGAACATGGGTGATGGCTGAAGAGGAATGAAGCCAGGAAGAGGAACGCGGATGACGCGGATTTTAGCGCGGATCAACGCGGATACAGTCAACAAGAGATTGTGTGAAGAATGAAATCAAGAATTCTTCGATTCTGATCCTCTTCCTCCGCGCTGAAATCCGCGTCATCCGCGTTCCTCTTTATATAGTTCTAGTCACTTCTTCCCGTTCCACAGCACTCGGCCCGGCGTCGTGGTACGGATCGAATACAGCACCCCGCCGCCGGTGACGGACAGGGTTTTCAAGTCGTCGCCGCCGAACGCGCAGTTGGTCACTTCATCGGTCGGCACGGGCAGGAACTCCAACAACTTCCCGTCCGGCGACAGAACGTAAATGCCGCCCTTCACGTCCGTGGCCGACTCGTGCGGCGGGTTCGGTTTGTTCAGCCCGCCGGCGACGTAGAGCCGGCCTTTGGTATCCTGCTTCACTCCGTCCGGCCCGCGCCCGGTGCCCCAGTCGTAAATCTTGGTTTTGGTCTTGGCGTTGACTTCGCCGTCTTTCAGGTCGAATCGCCACAGGGTCCGCGCGCCGCCGGCGGTGTCGTTGTTGTTGTCCGCGACGTACAGGAACTTGTCATCGGCCGACACCAGCACGCCGTTGGCCCGCTCCACCTCGCGGCCGAGGACGCGGTGAACCTTGCCGTCCGGGTCGATGCGATACACGCCTTCAATGGTGCGGCCCTTTTCGTCGAGTTGCTGCATGTCGTCCTTCGGGCCGTAGCGCGGGTCCGAGAAGTAAATGCGGCCCTTGGAATCGACCGAGACATCGTTCGGCTGGTTGTATTTCTTGTCGCCGAAGGAGTCGGTCAACACCGTGATTTTCCCGGTGCGGTCTGTGCGAGTGACGCGGCGTTTCACCGGCTCGCACGCGATCAGCCGGCCCTGGCGGTCGAACAGCAGGCCGTTGGTGCCGGCGTCCTGTCGGTGGATGGTGGCTTTCCCGTCGCGGCTGAAGCGGTTGATGTGGCCGTTGCCGCTGGTGAAGATGCCCAGGTCGGGGTCCCAAGCTGGCCCTTCCCCAGCCACGCCCTTGCCGGCCACGACGGTCAACTTCGCCCCTTTCTCGAAGATCGGCTCGTCGGCCGCGAGTGCGGGGAAGGGGAGGAGGAGCACGGCGACGACGACAACGGCACGCATGGCAGTGGTACCCAATGAGAAGAAGTGGCGGTATCGTAGCCGAAGGGTGGGAGGGGTGCGAGTCGTTCGGCCCGGTTTTCGCACCGGAGGTGCGGCAGAAGTTAGCCAGGGGTGACTGGCGAGCGAAGCGAGCGGAACCCCTGGAAACCGAAGCGAAAATGGCGGAGTCCCGGAGGGACGACAGATTCTCGGAGGAAGCCCCCCGAAGAAGCCCGTCATCGGAACACATCCTCCAGTCCGCGTTCAAAGTTGTCGATCCCATGCTGGTTGATTGTACGTTCCCTCATCGAGGTCCGCCGCGACCTCGGGCGGGATGTCGAGCGGCTGAATCAGTTGCATCGCCACCAGCGTGCGAGCGATCTCTTCCGGGGTCACTGGCGTGTCATCATTCACACCGCCGGGCAGAGGAATCGTGATCTCCGTCCCGTCGGGCAGGTCGAGCGGTTCGTCCAGTTCGATCCGCCCACCGCGAACGATTCCAAGAACCGCACTCATGGCAGCCCTCCGAGAGTGGCTTCACGACTCGGTGAATTTTACTCTCGGAAATTGAAATGTTCTAGCCGCGCCAAGAGGTTCGCAACCCGCCGCTCCAACCGGGGCTATCCCGTCCGTTTCCCCGTCTCGCCTTGCCCGATTCCCCCGCACCGATAGTAAAACCATCCGCTTTGAAACCGTCCCGGAGCCGAACCCCGTTCGGTCTCCCGCCCTCGATGCGTTCACGGTTCGACCCGACGCGCCCGAGCAGTCACCCCCGGATGTTCAACATGAACACCAACGACCCCACCGAACCCGCCCCGGCCACCCCCACCCCGGACGCGCCGACCACGGACCCCGTCGCCCCGCCGCCGGAACCGGGGGAGACGACCGCCCCGGTGGAACCGATGGTGCCGGTCCCGCCGGACACCGTGCCGGATGCGCCCGCCTCCCCCGCGGAAGTGGCCGAGCCCGAATCGGACGCCGCCACCGAACCGCCGAAGGCTGAAGCCGCCGAGCCGGAGGCCCCGATGGCACCGCCGGCCGCCGCGCTGCCGCCGCAACCGGTGCCGCCGGTCCCGCCCGCGCCGCAGCCGGGCGACCTGTCGCGGATCGCGCAAGACCTGCAAATCCGCAAGGTGCAGGTCGAGGCGCTGGTGCAGTTGCTGGACGAGGGGAACACGGTGCCGTTCATCACCCGCTACCGCAAGGAAGCGACGGGCGGGTTGGACGAGGAAGTGATCCGGCGGATCCAGGCCCGCATCGACGCGCTCCGCGCGCTGGCCGACCGCAAACAGACGATCCTGAAGAGCATCGCCGGCCAGGGCCGCCTGACGGACGGTTTGGTCTCCACGATCCTCGACGCCGAACACCCGAAGCGGCTGGAAGACCTGTACCTGCCGTTCAAGCCGAAGCGCCGCAGCTTGTCCTCCGACGCGAAGGAGCAAGGGCTGGAACCGCTGGCGCTGGCCATCTGGACCCGCGACCCGGCGGTCGAACCGCTGGCCGAGGTCGTCGCCGGTCTGGTGAACCCGGAGAAGGCGCTGGCCACCCCCGAAGCCGTCCTCGCGGGCGTGCGGAACATCCTCGCCGAGGTCGTGTCGGACAGCGCCGACGTCCGCGGGTCGCTGCGGCTGTTCCTCCGCGACACGGCGGTGATGGTGACCCACAAGGCGGACGGGGTGCCGGAGGGGCAGGGGTCGGAATACCGCGACTACTTCCAGTTCAAGGAAGCGGTGCGGATGATGCCGCCGCACCGCATCCTGGCCGTGAACCGTGGCGAGCACGAGAAGGTCATCCGCGTGAAGTTGGAGTGCGACACGGATCGCGCCAAGTTCATCGCCGAGGACAACCTGCCGGTGTTGGATCACCCGCACCTCGACATCATCCGGCAGGTGGTGTCGGACGCCATCGACCGGCTCATCTTGCCGAGCCTGGAGCGGGAAATCCGCAAGGAGATGACGGAGTTCGCCCAGGACAACGCGGTGGACATCTTCGCCCGCAACTTGCAAAGCCTGCTCCTCCGTGCTCCGCTCGGCGGCAAGCGGGTGTTGGCCATCGACCCCGGCATGCGCACCGGCTGCAAGGTCGCCGTCCTGGACGAAACCGGCACGCCGCTCGAAGACTCGGTCATCTTCCCGCACCCGCCGCAGAAGAAGCCGGGCGAGGCCAAGCGGAAGCTCGAACAGCTCATCCGCAAGCACCAGACCGGCGTCATCGCCATCGGCAACGGCACCGGCTGTCGCGAAACCGAACAACTCGTCGCCGACCTGATCACCGAGTTGGAGAACCGTCGGCTGAACCCGCAACCCGCCGTCTCGCCGATCCCGCACGCGACCGCCGAGACGCCGACCGTCTCGGTGACCGTGCCAGACGGGCCGGCCTTCGAGGTGCCCGCGCCGGTGCTGTCGCAGGCGGAAACGGTGTCGTCCGAGGTGACGCCCGGCAGCGAGGCCGCGACGGTCTCCACCGAAGCCGGGGCCGCCGACGCCGCCGCGTCCAGCACCACGGAAGTGACCGCGCCGAAGGTGCCGGCCCCGCCGCCGCCACCGGAGCCGTCCATCGATCTGACTGGTCTGCCCGACGCCCCGAGCGACATCGCCTACGTCATCGTGAACGAGGCCGGGGCCAGCGACTACTCCGCCTCGCCCATTGCCAAGGAGGAGTTCCCGAACCTGGACGCCACCGGGCGGGGCACCATCAGCATCGGCCGCCGCCTGCAAGACCCGCTCGCCGAACTGGTGAAGATCGACCCGCAGCACGTCGGCGTCGGCCTGTACCAGCACGACATGCGACCGAAGTACCTGAAGGAGTCGCTCGAGACCGTCATCGAGTCGTGCGTCAACGCCGTCGGCGTGGACCTGAACACGGCGAGCGTGGCCCTGTTGCGGCACGTCTCCGGGTTGAACCAGCTCGCCGCGCGGGAGATCGTCGAACACCGGAAACAGAACGGGGCGTTTCGCAGCCGCGAGCAGTTGACCGGCGTGCCGCAGATGGGGCCGAACCGGTTCACCCAGTCGGCCGGCTTCTTGAAGATCCGCGACGGCGAAGACCCGCTCGACAACACCTGGGTTCACCCGGAAAGCTATCCCATCGCCCGGTACGTCCTCGACCTGATCGGCCACCCCCCGGCCGACCTCCGCGACCGGGCGAAACTCCCCGACATCGCCGAGAAGTTGCGGGCACAAAACCCGGAGGCCATCGCCAACCACTTCAAGGTGGGCGGCCCGACGGTGCGGGACATCTTCGACGCGCTGGTCCGCCCCGGCCGTGACATCCGCGAGGACCGGCCGACGCCGATCTTCCGCAAGGGCGTGCTGAAGGCCGAGGACCTGTCGCCGGGTATGGAACTGAAGGGGGAAATCCTGAACGTCGTCCCGTTCGGGGCGTTCATCGA
Organism: Gemmatales bacterium; assembly: GCA_038247725.1. GTDB lineage: Bacteria > Planctomycetota > Planctomycetia > Gemmatales > Gemmataceae > JALHQU01. Next base: position 12,477 of record JBBRUO010000041.1, on the reverse strand, counting down.
CATCGGGCTGAAGGAGAGCGGCCTCGTCCACATCAGCCAGATGGCGAACCGCTTCATCAAGAGTCCCTACGACGTGGTCAGCGTCGGCGACGTGGTGCCGGTGTGGGTGCTGGACGTGACCCCCGGCGACAAGAAGATCAAGCTGACCATGATCCCGCCGGGGCAGGAGCGGCGGCCGAGTGGCCCGCCGACGGATCAACGGCGGGACGACCGACCGCCGATGGAGCAGCGGCGACCGGCCCCGCAACCGCGGCGAGACGACCGCCCGCCGCCGCAACAAGGCGCTCGCCCACAACCGCAAGGCGCTCGCCCACAACCGCAAGCGCAAGGCGGGTTCGCGCCGCGGCCCGGTCCCGGTGGTCCGCCGATGGGTCAGCGTCCGCCGCAACAGGGCGGGTTTCGAGGTACTCCGCCGCCGGGTGGCGGCTACCGTGATCGGGGCGGCCCGCGTCCGGGCGGCCCGCCGCGCCAGGACCAAGGTCCGCCGCCGGGCTATGTCCCGCCGCCGCCGCGCCCGAACAAGCCCAAGCCGACGCCGAAGTTGAGTGACGACCAGAAGGCCGGCGCGGCCGCGCTGAATTCCTTCGGGCAGTTGGCGGTGTTCTTCGGCGGGCCGACGCCGGAAGCGGCACCGGCCCAGGAGACGGCCGAGGACAAGAAGAAGAAGAAGCGGGAGGAGAAGCTGAAGGCGAAAGCCGAAGCTGAGGCGAAGGCTGCGGCGGACGCCGCCGCGAAGCCCGTGGAGACAGGTGACGCGGCTCCGGTCGATGTCCCGCCACAAGCACCAACCGCCGACGCGACCCCGGCCGAACCGGGGAACTCGCCCCCGGTCGCCGACACCCCCGCGCCGACCGACGCCCCGCCGGCGTGATGATCTGATCGTTTCTTGGGAGGACGAGGCTCCCGCCGAGCCGCGAATCACGAATGCGGCTCGGCGGGAGCCTCGCCCTCCCAATCACTTCTGACTGTCATGTCCCTCCCCCGACTGCCCATCGACGACGCCCTCCCTGAGTTGCTCGCGCGGTTGCGGGAGTCGTCCGCCGTCGTTTTGCGGGCACCGACCGGTGCGGGCAAAACCACTCGCGTACCGCCCGCGATCCTGCCACACTTGCCCGCCGGGAAGCTGCTCCTCCTCGAACCTCGTCGCGTAGCTGCCCGTGCCGCCGCGCGGCGGATGGCCGATGAGGACGGCTCCCGCCTCGGCGACCGCTTCGGCTATCACGTTCGCTTCGACAAGCAGGCCGGGCGACACACCCGCTGCGTCGCCGTCACCCCCGGCATCCTGCTTCGCAACTTGCTCGACGATCCATTTCTGGAAGACGTGGCGTGTGTCGTGTTCGACGAGTTCCACGAACGCGGCCTCGACGCCGACCTCGCACTCGGCATGGTGCGACTGCTGCGAACCACCGTCCGCCCGGACCTGCAACTCGTCGTCATGTCCGCCACGCTCGACGTGGGTGCCGTCAGCGCGTACCTCGGCGACTGTCCCATCGTGACCAGCGAAGGCCGGACGTTCCCGGTCGAAATCCGCTATCGCCCGCGTCGCACTGACACCCAACTGACAGCGGCCGTGGCCGACGCCGTGCGGGAAGCCATGACCACTGACACCGGCGACGTGCTGGTCTTCCTGCCGGGGCTGCGCGAAATCCGCGAGACGGCCGGGTTGTTAAAACCTCTGGAAAATCAAGGCGTCGCGGTCCTTCCACTTCACGGCGATTTGCCGCCGGAGCAGCAGGACGCGGCTCTCCGGAAGTTCGACCGGCGGAAGGTGGTGCTGGCCACGAACGTCGCCGAAACGTCGGTGACGGTCGATGGCGTGACGGTCGTCGTCGATTCCGGCCTCGCCCGACAAATGGAGTTCGACGCGTCAGTTGGCATGGATCGCCTGCGGCTTGCGCCGATCTCGAAGGCCTCGGCGGATCAGCGGGCCGGCCGCGCGGGGCGGACGCAACCGGGCGCGTGCGTGCGGCTGTGGGACGAGTTCGGTCACCGCGCGCGACCGGACCACACCGACCCCGAAATTCGACGGGTGGACGTGTGCGGGGCGCTGTTGCAACTGCTCGCGTTCGGCGAAGCGGACGTGCGCGGCTTCCCGTGGTTCGACCCACCCAAAACCGACGCCGTCGCGCAAGGGTTGCGGCTGTTGGAATTGCTGGGGGCCGTGGAATCGGATTCGCTGACCGAACTCGGCCGGCGGATGGCGGACCTGCCTGTTCACCCGCGCCTGGCGCGGATGCTGATGGCCGGCGCGGAACTCGGCATCGCGGCGCGCGCCGCGCTCGCGGCGGCGCTGCTGTCCGAGCGCGACCCGTTTTTGCGCGACCCGTCGTTTCAAACCGACCCGCCGCCGACGTGGTCCGACGTGCTCGACCGTGTGGAAGCGCTGGAGGAGTTCGACCACTCCGGGCGAACGCGGTTCGCCGTCGGCGAGTTGCACCGGGACGGCGCGCGCGGGGTGTTGCAAGTGGCGTCCCGCTTAAACCCCTCTCCCCTGGGGGAACCAGCAAAGACAGAATCCCCCTCCCGCCAGGGGAGAGAGCAGCGAACTTCTCTTCGCCCTGTTCACCGCGTACCCGGATCGGCTCGCCAAGCGGCGCACCCCGAACGACCGTCGGGCCAAAATGGTCGGCGGGCGAGGGGTGAAGCTGGCCCCGCAATCCGGCGTCAGCGAACCCGACCTGTTCGTCTGCGTGAATGTGGACGCCGGCATCGGCGCGGAGGCGTTCGTCCGGCAGGCGTCTGGGGTGCGGCGCGAGTGGCTACCCGCCGACAAGTTGAAGACGAGTATCGAGGTGCTGTTCGACGACTCGGCCGGGAAGATCGTCGCGCGGAAACAGACTCGCTTCGCCGACCTCGTGATCGACGACACCGCCGGCCACTTCGCGGATGAGAACGCGGCCGCGCGGGTATTGGCCGAAGCCGCCGCCGCGCGGTGGGACCGCGTGAAGCCGCCGGACGACTCGGCCGCTGGCGGGTTCCTGCTGCGAGTCCGATGTTTGCGCGCGTGGCTGCCCGACGCCGATTTGCCCGACGTGACGGAGGCCGGACTTCAAGAGATGCTGCCCGACGTGTGCCGGGGGTTGCGAAGCCTGGAGGCGATCCGCACCGGCCCGTGGCTGGACCAGCTTCGCGGGCGGTTCAGCTACAAGCAGCTTCAATTCGTGGACGCCGAAGCACCGGAGCGGATCGAAGTGCCGACCGGCAGCGAGATCAAACTGGAATACGCCGTCGGCCGGCCGCCGGTGCTGGGGGTGCGCATCCAGGAACTGTTCGGCCTGACCGAGACGCCGCGCGTCGCTCGGGGCACGGTGAAGGTGCTGCTCCACTTGCTCGCGCCGAACTACCGCCCGCAGCAAGTGACGGACGACCTGGCCAGCTTCTGGGCGAACGGCTACCCGCTGGTGCGGAAGGAACTCCGTGCCCGTTACCCGAAGCACAGTTGGCCGGACAACCCCGCCACCGCCGACGCTGTCCGCGGCCCGCGGAAACGCGGCGGGTAACGGACGTGCATCGCGGCCGTCACTTCGGCGCGTCGCGCTTGCGGAACAGGTCCAGGAACCGGTCCTCGTACTCCTTGAACCGCCCGCTGCGGTCGAGCTCCTGCTTCAACTCGAACGCCTTCGAGCGGTCGGCCGTCGCCAGCGCGAACAGGTGTTCGAGCTTCCGCGTCACCGCCGGGTCCGGCTCGTCGGCCGGCGGGTCCACCGGGTACTCGTCGTCGTCGTCCTCCTCCCGCTCGCGAAACTGGTCTTCCAAACGGGTGAGCAACTCGCCCAACTGGCGGTCCACCTCGGCCGCCTGCTCGCCCAGCTCGGCCAAGTCGAGGTCGATCCCCGACATCACGGCGAACACGTCGAGGATGGCGAGGGACGCCTTCGGGAACGGCAGTTGGGCGAACACCTGCGGCATCTCGCCGAGCAGGCACGCGCCCGACAGCCCGTCGTCCGCCGCCGCGCCGAGGAGCAGCCCGTTCAGCCCGCCGATGTGCCCGTCCTCCAGGACTTCCAGGTCCAGCCGCCCCATGTCGGTCAGGGTGTCGGCGTCGGTGGCGGCGGCGAACACCCGCGACTCGTTCTCCGGCCGCATCCCGGTGGCCATCGCCGCGAACGTGTACACGCGGTCCACGCCGAGGTCGCGGGCGTACCGGACGAGTTCGCGGCAGAAGGCGTACTTGCCGGCCGGCGGTTGCCCCTCGCCGAGGAACACCAGCAGGTCGTTCGCCCGCCGAGGGTCGGTCCACAGGAACACCCGGCTGCGGGGCCGGCGGGCGGCGCGGATCAGGCCGCCCTTCACCTCGACGCCTTCCGCGTCGAACAGTTCGGCGGTGTCAAACTCGGTCAGCAGCGTCATCTGCAACTTCGACAGCAGGTAGATGCCGGCGTTCACCGCCACCTGACCCATGCCCGGCCAGACGGCGACCAGTCGCGGGTGATGGAGGTTCGGTTTCGGACTCACGGGTGCCCCTCGCGGGAGTGGTCAACGGGCCGCACTCCCCACCAACATACGCGCGGCGGCCGCCCGAACGCCAGTGTCGGTCGGAATTTCCCTCCGGACCGTCGGTCGCCCTTACCGGACGAAGGCTACGACTGGTCCCGCCTACAGTATGGCTACCCGCATTCGTTCCCGACTCCGTGACCGCGAGGCCCGCGCCCGATGAAAGTCTTCCACTGCGACCACTGCGGGAACCTGGCCTTCTTCGAGAACGTCCACTGCTTGCGGTGCGCGCACGCCCTCGCCTACTTGCCCGACTTGGGCGTGGTCGGCTCGCTCGACGACGCCGGCCACGGGAGGTACACGACGCCGCTGCCCCGCGGCGACGGCCGGGTGTACCGCCTGTGCAAGAACTACACCGGCCACGGCGTGTGCAACTGGGCCGTCGCCGCTGAGGATCCGAACCCGTTGTGCGTCTCGTGCCGGCTGACCCGCGCCTTCCCCGACCCGACCGTCCCCGGCAACGCCAAGGCGTGGTTCGCACTGGAAGGGGCGAAGCGGCGGCTGGTGTACACCCTGCTCAACTTGTCGCTGCCCGTGCGCAGCAAGACGGAGGCCCCCGACACCGGGCTGGCGTTCGAGTTCCTCGCCGACACCCCCGATAAGCCCGTCCTCACTGGCCACGCCGACGGGGTGATCGTCGTCAACGTGGCCGAGGCCGACGACGCCGAACGGGAGCGGCGGCGGGTGCAGTTCGGGGAGCCGTACCGAACACTCCTGGGCCACTTCCGGCACGAAACCGGCCACTACTACTGGGACCGACTGATCCGCGATCAGCCGTCGCTGGCCGGGTTCCGCGCGCTGTTCGGCGACGAGCGGCAGGACTACGCGGCGGCGCTGAAGCGGAACTACGCCGCCGGACCGCCAGCCGACTGGCAGGCCCGACACGTCAGTTCCTACGCCAGTGTCCACCCGTGGGAGGACTGGGCCGAGACGTGGGCACACTACCTGCACATGATCGACCTGCTGGAGATCGCCGCCGACTGCGGCCTGTCGCTCCGCCCCCGGCGGCGGGCGGACCCGAAGGCGACATCTATCCCCGATCCCGCCGACGGGGGCAACCGGTTCGACCGGCTGATGGCCGCGTGGCACCCACTGACGTACATGCTGAACAACTTGAATCGCGGGATGGGGCTGGCCGACGGCTACCCGTTCGTCCTGTCCACCCCCGCCGTCGAGAAGCTGCGGTTCGTTCACGAGCTGGTCGCCTCCGACTGATCCCGCCGGCCTCGAAGCCGTGAACCGACAGTTTTCCCGGCTGCGGAACCGTTCACGGACTTGCGCGGTAGCCGGCGGGTCGGTAGAGTCGTGGCGACATGCTCCCGCCCCCGCTCCCCCCGAAGCTGTTCGACACGCTGCCGCCGGCCGCGCAGGCGTACATCCGCGACCTCGAAGCCGTCGCCGCCTGGGTCATCGCCCTCACAGCACGCCTCGCCGAACTGGAAGCCCGCCTCGGCCAACCCCGCCCAAGTCGCCCTCGGGCAAGAAGCGGGGCGGCCACCCCAGCCGACAGCCGGACTCCGGCCCCGACGTACGACTCGACCCGCAGTTTCACTGCGTCCTCGAACACCGGCCGCCCGACGACGATCCGCCAGCTTGTGAGACCCCGCCGGGTCACCCGACCCACCAGGGAGATGAAGGTCTTCGGGAACTCGCGACCGCTCTCGTCGGGGCCGCGAGTCGAACGCCCGCCTCGGTATCGGGATCACCCCCGGCCGCGGGCGGCGCGGTAGCGGCGGATGAGGGCGTTCGTGGACGAGTCGTGCTTCAGGTCGGATGCGGTGGTCACTTCCAGTTCCGGGGCGATCCGCTGGGCCAGCACCTTGCCGAGTTCGACGCCCCACTGGTCGAACGAGTCGATGTCCCAGATCACCCCCTGCGTGAACGTGCTGTGTTCGTAAAGTGCGACCAACTTGCCCAGCGCGGCCGGGGTGAGCTTGTCCAGCAGCAACACGTTCGACGGCCGGTTGCCGGGGAACGTCTTGTGCGGCACCAGCGACTCCGGCACCCCTTCCGCCCGCACCGCGTCGGCCGGCTTGCCGAACGCCAGCGCCTCGGCCTGCGCGAACACGTTGGCCACGAGCAAGTCGTGGTGCCGGCCGAGCGGCGTCAGCGGGGTGGTGAAGGCGAGGAAGTCGCACGGGATCAGGTGCGTCCCCTGGTGGATGAGTTGGTAGAAGCTGTGCTGCCCGTTCGTCCCCGGCTCCCCCCAGTACACTGGCCCGGTGGCGTAGTCCACGGCCGCCCCGCCGAGCGTCGCCGATTTCCCGTTACTCTCCATCGTGAGTTGTTGCAGGTACGCCGGGAACCGCTTCAGGTACTGGTCGTAGGGCAATACCGCGACGGTGGACGTGCCGAAGAAGTTGGCGTACCAGATGCCGAGCAGCCCCATCAGCGCGGGCAGGTTCCGCTCGAACGGGGCGGTGCGGAAATGCTCGTCCATCTCGTGGAAGCCGGCGAGCATCTCGCGGAACGCCGCCGGCCCGACGGCCAGCATGGTGGACAGGCCGATGGCGGAGTCCATCGAGTACCGCCCGCCGACCCAGTCCCAGAAACCGAACATGTTGTCGGTGTCGATGCCGAACTTCGTCACCGCGGCGGCGTTCGTGGACACTGCCACGAAGTGCCGGGCGATAGCCTTCTCGTCCTTCAGCGTCCGCAGCGCCCACTCCCGCGCCGTCTGGGCGTTCGTCATTGTCTCCTGCGTGGTGAACGTCTTCGACGAGACGACGAACAGCGTCTCGGCGGCGTCCAGGTCGCGGGTGGCCTCGTGGAAGTCGGTGCCGTCCACGTTGGACACGAAGCGGAACGTCATCTCCCGTTCCGAGTAGTGCCGCAGCGCCTCGTAAGCCATCACCGGTCCGAGGTCCGACCCGCCGATGCCGATGTTCACGACGTTCTTGATCGGCTTGCCAGTCGCCCCAGTCCACGCCCCAGAGCGCACCTTGTCGGTGAACGCGGTCATTCGGTCGAGGACAGCGTGGACCTCCGGCACGACGTTCACCCCGTCCACCCGGATGTCGGCGTCGCGCGGGGCACGGAGGGCCGTGTGCAGCACCGCCCGGTTCTCGGTGACGTTGATCTTGTCTCCGCGGAACATGGCGTCAATGCGGTCCCGCAGGCCCGACTCGTCGGCGAGACTCACCAGCAACCGCAGGGTGTCGCCGGTGATCCGGTTCTTCGAGTAGTCGAGGAACACCCCGCAGGCGTCCAGCGTCAGGCGTTCCCCCCGCGCCGGGTCGGCGGCGAACAAGTCGCGGAGGTGCGTGGCGCGGATGGCGGCGTGATGCGTGGCGAGCGCCTGCCAAGCCGGGCGGGCGGTGAGCGGAGTCGTAGGCACGGGGAGAACTCCGGTGGTGGGTTATCAGGCCGACACGTTCCAGGTCTTGATGGCCGGCTCGCGGGGGTTGTCGTGGTCGCACGCGAGGACGCTGACGGTGCCGGTGTTCAACAGCAGGTGGCGGGCGACCGTCACGTCCAACCCGCACCAGCGGGCGGCGAGGACGCGGAGGAAGTGCCCGCTGGAGAACAGCAGCACGGTGCCGTCGGCGGCGCGGATGCGGGCGGCGATCCGATCCGCGCGGGCGGCCACGGCGGCCGGCGATTCCCCGTCCGGGCATCCGTTGCGGTACAGATCCCAGTCCGGGTTTTCGGCCTTGATGTCGTCCGTCGTCCGCCCTTCGTATCGGCCATAGTCCCACTCAAGGAGGTCCGCGTCTCGCTCGGCGACTTCTCCGAATCCGGCCAACTCGCACGTCCGCCACGCGCGCAGGAGTGGGCTACCGAGTACGACCGCGAACGACATGCCGCGCAACCGGTCGCCCAACTGGCGTGCCGTCGCTTCACCGTTCGGCGTGAGCGGGAGGTCCGTGAGGCCGGTGTGCTGGCCGCTCCGGGACCATTCGGTCTCGCCGTGCCGGACCAGATATGCGAGCGGTGTGGTCATGAGGTTCCCTCGGGGGCGTCCGCGCGGGGCGGGTGGAGTTCGAGTTCCCGAATCTTCGCCAGGCGGCGGACGTGGCGTTCCTCGCCGGAGAAGCGGGCCGCGAGGAAGGTGCCGACCAGGTCGCGGGCCGTCTCGACGCCGATCACCCGCGCGCCGAGGACGAGTAAGTTCATATCGTTGTGCTCGACCCCCTGCTGGGCCGAGTAATGGTCGTGGCAGAGGCCAGCCCGCACCCCCGGTACCTTGTTCGCCGCGATGCTCGCCCCGACGCCGCTGCCGCACAGCAGCAACCCCCGCTCCGCGCGGCCCGCCAATAACTCGGCCGCGACCGCCCGCGCGCGATCCGGGTAGTCGTCGTTCTCGTCCGGTGAGTAGGCCCCAAGGTCGGTGACTTCGTGCCCTTCCGCCAGCAGCCACAGGCGGAGAACCACTTTCAGGCTGTGACCGGCGTGATCGGCTGCGAGTGCGATGCGCATGGCGACGGTTCCTCGTGATGAGCTGGTCGGCCGACTGCCATATGACACAGCCATACTTAGACGGCGGGCGGGATTTTCGCCATCCCTCACAACGGAAGCCGAGCCACGCCCGTTCGCCGGAGCAACGACGGCCTCGCGTGACCGACCGCCAGCTCCAATGTTGGGTGCCGGATTTACCGTTGCGAATTCGCTCTGTTTGAGTAGACTCGCCTGGGGGAGTGCGAACCCTTTCCCCGTCCCATTCGTTAGAAGGAGCGTTTCCCATGCTGCGGAACCTGTTCGTCGCCGCCGTCGCCGTGTGTCTGGTGTCGTTCGCCGGGGCCGAAGACAAGCCGGTCACCAAGACCCTGGAAGGCAAGCTCGTCTGCACCAAGTGCGAGCTGAAGGAAACCAAGGCCTGTGGCCACTGCCTGATCGTGACCGAGGACAAGAAGGAAGTGAAGTACTACCTGACCGACAAGGGTGTCAAGGAGCCGTACCACGCGGCCATCTGTCAGGAGCCGAAGGACGCGAAGGTGACCGGCAAGGTGTCCAAGAAGGACGAGAAGAACGTCATCACCGAACCCAAGGTCGAGTACAAGAAGTAACGTCGTTGACGCTGACAACACGCGACCCGCCCGATTATCGGGCGGGTCGTTCCGTTTTCAACCGCCGTCACTCGGCTCGTCGAGAGTGGTTTGCCGCCGGCGGTCCACGCGGATCGATAGCACGTCCGGCCGCGAGTAATGCCCGACCGGGTCGAAGTTCTGCCGTTCCTCCCACACTCGGCGGACGTCCAGGTCGGCGACCAAAAGCGTCTCTTCGTCCCCCGCCGGCGGGATCACCCATTGGCCGTCCGGCCCGGCAACGCACGACCCGCCGTTCGCCCACACCGGGTCGCCGTCGGCGACCATCGCCGCGCGGTGGGGCACGTCATTCGGCACCTGATCCGCCCGCATCAGCCCGGACACCGACAGCACGAACCGCCGCCCCTCGCGGGCGATGAACCGGGTGATGTCTTCGGTGTTCCGCCGACTGCCCGGCCAAACGGCGACGTGCAGGTTCTCGCCCAGTGCGGATAGCACCGTCCGCGGCAGCGGCATCCAGTTCTCCCAGCAGTTCAACCCGCCGACGGTGAACGGCCCGACCGCGTGGCACCGCAACCCGTGCCCGTCGCCGGAACCCCAGACCAATCGCTCCTCGTAGGTCGGTACGAGTTTGCGGTGAACCGAGCCGACCCGCCCGGTCGCGTCGATGAACACCAGACTCGCGTAGAGGGTGTGGCCGCCGCGATCCGCCGGCCGCTCTCCGCAGCCGAGATACACGGCGATCCGCTTCTCCGCCGCCACCTGCCGGATCGGGTCGAGGTGCCCGGCTTCGAGATCGACGCCGTGTTCGAGATAGCGGGCGAACAACTCCTTCTGCACCGGCGACTCGAACCGCGCGCCGTCGGTCCGCTCGACCCAGAACGGGTAGCCGGGAATCAGGCACTCCCCGAAGGCCACCAGCCCGCAGCCGTCGCCTGCCGCCCGCTCGACCCACTCGGCCACCTTCGCCACCGTGCGGTCGCGGTCCAACCAGACGGGGCTGATCTGCGCCAGCCCGACGCGAAGCGTGTCGCTCACGATAGCCTCCAGGATGGGAATCACACCTTCAGTTCCGCCCGCTGGCCGAGTCGTCCGGCGTAGCGGGCGCGGATCGGTTCCACCTGGTCCGCGACGAACTCGTTCACCTGCTCCGGACTCCGGCCGATGAACAGGCGGGCGTCGGTGGCCGCGGCGAAGTTCACCCGCGCGAAGGCCGGCTCCGCTTTCAGCCGGTCGAACAGCTCCGTCGAAGTCCCCACTCCTTCCTTGATGCTCGCCGTCACCGCGTGGCTGTGGACGCGGATCACTTCATGCACCTCCTGCCGATCCGCCCCGGCCGCGACCGCCGCCATGATGAGATTTTCCGTGGCCATGTACGGCAGGTACTCGCGGACCCCCTTGGCGATGACCGGCCGATTCACCACCAGCCCCCGGCCGACGTTCAGGCCGATGCGGAGCAGCGCGTCTGCCGTCAGGAACGCTTGCGGGATGTACAGCCGGCGGCAGGCGGAGTCGTCCAGGGTCCGCTCGAACCACTGCGTCGCGTGCGTTTCGGCGGCCATCGCCGGCAGTCCCATGAGGAACCGCGACAAGGAGCAGAGCCGTTCCGCCCGCATCGGGTTCCGCTTGTAGGCCATCGCCGACGACCCGATTTGGTCCTTCTCGAACGGCTCGTCCACCTCCTGCCGGTGAGCGAGCAACCGCAGGTCGGTGCCCCACTTGTGCGCCGACTGGGCGACGCCAGAGAGGGCGTCCAGCACCTGCGTGTCGAGCTTCCGCGAGTAAGTCTGCCCGGTGACGGGGAAGCGGGTGGCGAAGCCCATCTTCGCCGCCACCAGTTCGTCGAGCTTCTTCACCTTCTCGTGGTCGCCGCCGAACAGGGCGAGGAAGCTGGCCTGGGTGCCGGTGGTGCCCTTCGCCCCGCGGAACGGCAGCGTGTCCCGCTTGCGCTCCAGTTCCTGCAAATCCAGTACGAAGTCGTAGCACCACAGCGCCGCCCGCTTGCCGACGGTGGTCAGTTGCGCCGGCTGGAAGTGGGTGAAACCCAGCGTCGGCTCGGCCCGCCATTCCGTGGCGAAGCGCGCCAGCGCGTCGATCAGGTTGGCGAGTTGCCCGCACAGTTGGTCGAGCGACTCCCGCATCAGGATGAGGTCGGCGTTGTCGGTGACGTAACACGAAGTCGCGCCGAGGTGGATGATCTCCTTGCACGCCGGGGCCACTTCGCCGAGGGTGTGGACGTGGGCCATCACGTCGTGCCGGAGCAACTTCTCATGATGGGCCGCGCGATCGAAGTCGATGTCGTCGAGGTGCGCCCGCAGTTCGGCGAGGTGCGCGGCGGTGACGCGGACGCCGGAGCCGTCGGCGGCGGGCAACCCCAACTCGTGTTCCGCCTCGGCCAGCGCCAGCCACAGCCGTCGCCACGTCTGGAACTTCCGCCGCGGCCCCCACCGCTCACTCATCTCGGTGCCGGCGTACCGGGCGATGAGCGGGTTGTCGTAGTAGCGGTACGGGTCATCGGCGGTCATGGGCACTGGCAACCGGAGTAGCGGGACCGGGTCAGTTTATGGAGGGCGGCGATTCCCGAATTCGGACTTCCCAACCCGGCCCGGCGCGATATAAATTTGGAACCTCGTTGAGGGCAACGGGGGCGTAGCTCAATTGGTTAGAGCACCGGACTGTCGATCCGGAGGTTGCGGGTTCGAGTCCCGTCGCCCTCGCTGAGTGCGAACTGATGCGGCCCGGTGCTGAGAAGCGCCGGGCCTTGTCATTTCAAGGGGTTGCGTCACCCCGCCATCCGGCGTGACGCCTCAGCGTCGTCAGGTCGGCGGGCGGAGGGCGTGGAAGTCGGCGTGAATTGGCCCGTCGGGGTCGGTGCAGGGGATGACCAGGCACGGTCGCGTTTCCCCCGCTGGCGAGGTACTCTTCGACGAACCGGTCCTCGGCTTCGGCGGACTTCGCAACTCGGCTGGCGGGCGGCATCGGCGGACCTCGGGGCGGG
>JBBRUO010000040.1:0-19059 GCA_038247725.1 Gemmatales bacterium | reverse complement strand
TGGCGTCAGGTACTCCTCTGCCCGCTGAAGTTGGTCCAACTTCAGCAGCAGCGTGCCGAACTCCACCGACGGCCGCGACGGCGGGTTCTTCGCCTCCCGGCTCAGCCGCTTCAGGTCCGCCGCCGCCACGTCCAGGAGCTGCCGCGCGGTGAACTTCGACCCGCCCGGCGAAAAGCGATCCGGGGCCACGTCGGCCGCCACCGCCAGCAGCGGAATCACCCGCGCGATCCGCTCCTTTTCCACCAACTCGGTGGCCTCGGTAAGCGCCCGGTCGGCCAGGCGATCGGCTTGCAGGGCGGGCAGTCCGAGGGCGACCACCGCGCACGCCAGCGCGACGAGCGGGTCCGTCTTTCCCGCCGCCGAACCCGCGACGACCGCCACGCACCAGGGGAACGCGAGAAGCAGGCAGAACGCGGAACGGGCCAAGGTCCGCGCGGCGAACCCGGCGGCTTCCGACTCCAACTGCGCCCCCAGTTCGCCGACCACGGCGTACCCAACGCCGGCCGCGATCAGGCCGGCGAGGACCATCGCGGCGGGGTTGTTCGCGTCAGGCACCCGCTTCACCAACTCCCGCGCCAGCAGCAGCCCGGCCGGGACCGACGCGAGTACGTGAACCACCAGCACCGACGGCCAGCCGAACGGCGACACCACCAGCCCGGCCGCCGCGCGGTCGGGCGGGGCCGCCAGCCAGAGCGCCACCAGCGGGGCGACGGCGGCCAAAATCAGGAACACGGCGCGGCTCACGACGACACCCCCAGTGCCTGGGCCGTGGCGGGCTTCCGCAACTTCCAGATGTACCCGTCGTACGTGTAATGCAAGAACGCGGCCCACAGGTTCACCGCCAGCCAGAGGCGAGAAAGGCCGGAGGTCGGGTCGGCCGCCCACGAGCCGATCAGCCCCAGTGCCACCGCGTACACGGCGAGGACCGCCACCCACCGCTTGGCCACCTCGCGGAACATCCCCGCCCCGCCGACGTGCCGCCGACGGCCGGCGTAGTGCGACACCACCGCCAAATATTCGACCGCGTGGAACAGGCCGGACGCAGCGGCGAATACGAACACGCCGTTCGCCCAGTCCTGCCGCAGGCTCAGGAGCAGGCCGCAGTACAGCCCCAGCAGGCTGACGAGGTACAGCAACTTCGGGACGCGCGCCCGCGTGGCCCCACTCAGGTTCGTCACCAGCAGGGCGGCGGGGATGGCGACCAGCGACAAGTCCGCCACGTTCATCCACCACTTCGACGCCGCGTCCGCTTCCACCCCGCCGATCAGCCAGCCGGCGGTGCGGAGGATGGTGTAGACGATGAACAGCCGCAACCCGTATCGCTCCAGCCAGTCCGGCCCGCCGCCGGACTTGCGGGCATACATTCGCAGCACCCCGTGATGCTGGCTGGCGAAGTGCCAACTGTTCCACAGGTAATCGAGGACGGCCAGGCAGACCAGCTCCTCGGCGAACCCCCACACGCCGAACACGATCACGGCGAACAGGACGGCGAACCCGACGAACAGCCGGGTGTGGCCCTCCCGCCGATCCGGGTCCGCGGCGACCACGAACAGGGTGATCCAGCGGTGCGGAGTGGTGATGAAGTAGATGGTCCAGAACTCGGTCTGGAGGTGCCCGTCCGGGAGGACGAACCCGTCCGCGCCGAGCAGCACCGGCAGCAGCAACAACGGCCACAGGACGTTGGCCAGGAAGAGCAGGTCGAAGGCGGGCGACACGACCCACCCGCCGGGTGTCCGGGTGAGCGTCTCGGCCGGCGGCGGAGGGGTGGACATGACGTTATGGGAGCTGGGCGGACTTGATTTTCCAGGCGTTGCCGTCCTTGATGAAGGCCCAGTCCTTTTGAGCGACTTCCTTCGCTTGCTTGTCGTCGTGGATGGACACCTTCGCGGTGCCCTCGTCGCCCGACGCCGTCGGTTTGGTGCCGGTGGCGATGTAGAAGCTGTACGGGGCGAACTTCTTGGCGTCCGCCGGCGCGGGGGCGGACCCTTTGGCGAACAGCGCGTTGAACTTCTTCGGCGTGCCTTTTGCTTCGTTGAGGTCTTCGATCAGGGTCGAGATTTTCGTGCCATCCTCGCCGCCCATGTCGAGCGGCTTCATCTTACCGTCCGACCCGCCACCGCAGCCGGCCAACGCGACCGCCGCGAGGAACGCACTCAGCACGCGAATCATGTCGAAAGTCCTGGGAAATCGGAGGGGCGGGAGGAGTCCTGTCTCGCCCGTGGGCCTAACGTCGCGCTCAGTCCAGGTTGAACACTTCCCCGCCGGCCATCGTACAGGCGGCGGACCAGGCGGCTTGGTTCACACTGCTTCGGACGAATTTCACCGACCCGTCGGCGAAACAGGCCATCGCCCCGCCGGTGTGCTGGCTACGGGCCGCCACCTGCCACTGACCGCCGGTGGTTGCGTTGATGTTGTTGTCGCGGGTACAGGCCATGCCGTTCTTGTCGGTCGTCGGCAGCGCGGCCGGATCGCCGGCCACCGGGCAGCCCATCATCACGTCCGTGTTTCGGGAGTTCGGCGGGGCAAACCCGCTGAACGAGTTGCCACCCATCATCGGGCAGATGATCGCGCCGCGGACATCGCGGTTCAACCCCGCCGGTTGGCTGGACGAGGTGCGGACATCCGGGATGCCGTTGGCCAGCAGTTCGCTCAGCATGACCGTGTTCGACGAGCCGTCCGTGATCGCCGTGATCCGCGTCCCTTTGCCGTTCCCGAACCGGTCGCCGTAGGGGAACTTCTTGATGTCGGTGACGGCCCCGAACACCCCCGAAAACTGGCTGCCCGACCGGGCGTCCCGCATGAATCGCCCGCCGAAGCAGGCGGCGTAGTTCGCCTTCAGGTTGTTCTCGATCGAATAGTCCGAGTACGTCACGTCCGTCTGCACCGCGCTCGGGCAGGTCATCGCCTTGCGGATGAAGCTCTGGGTGTCGATGTCCGGCCGGCGGGTGGGCATGCCGTCCAGGTTGTCCCACGGGCAGGCTTCGTTCCGATCATCGTTCGCCACCCCCTGCTGGATGCGGGCGTCGAGCGTGTTCTGCTCCATGTAGCTGTAGATGTGCATGACCCAGGACGGGCCATAGCACTCGGCGCGGGCCGGGCTGAGGCCAGAGCCGCTCGCGCTGGTGCCGACGACGATCCACGCCGGGAAGTTGGCGAAGGTGCCCGGCGTACGCCGTTGGGTGCCGTCCGCGTTCAGGTTGTTCGCCGGTTCGGTGGTGTACGTCTCGGAGAACGTCGTGTAGCCGGGCGGGAAGCTGCCTTGGGTGCTTTCCAGGTTGTGCATCGCCAGCCCGAGTTGCTTCAAGTTGTTGGAGCAAGTCATCCGGGCGGCGGCTTCGCGGACCTTCTGCACGGCCGGGAGCAATAGGCCAATGAGAATCGCGATGATGGCGATAACGACCAAAAGCTCGATCAGCGTGAACCCCAATCGACGAGCGGACCGGCGCATCAGAGTCTCTCCTATGGGGGAAAGAGGGAGGCAAAAAACAGGATGCCCCCCACCCAATCAGGAAGGATGTTAACGTGCCATCATGAAGAATTCGGGTATTTCCCGTGAAAGCGCGGAGAGAGTTGTCGATTCGCCTTACAGCACGCCCTTGGTACTCGGAATGCCGGTGGCGCGGGGGTCGGGTTCGACCGCCGCGCGGAGTGCCCGCGCGACGGCCTTGAAGATCGTTTCGACGATGTGGTGCGTGTTCTTCCCGTGGTGCAACACGACATGCAGCGTCAGCAGCCCGGAGCTGCTTACGGCCCGCCAGAACTCCTCGGCCAACTGCGACGAGAACGTGCCCAGCAACTCCGTCGGGAAGTCCGCCTTCCACACCAGGAACGGCCGCCCGCTCAGGTCCACGGCGGCGGTGACGAGCGCCTCGTCCATCGGCACCGTGGCATCCCCGTAGCGGCGGATCCCGGCCTTGTCGCCCAGCGCTTGCACGAGTGCCTTGCCGAAGCAGATGCCCACGTCTTCGACGGTGTGATGCGCGTCGATGTGCAGGTCGCCGGTGCAGCGGACGGTCAGGTCGAACAACCCGTGCTTGGCGATGTGCGTCAGCATGTGGTCGAAGAAGCCGACGCCGGTGTTCACGGCGGCCGTGCCGGTGCCGTCCAGTGAGAGGGACAACGAAATGTCCGTCTCGGCGGTCTTGCGGGTGATGGTCGCGGTGCGCGGCACGAGAGTGAAATCCTTGGTTTGAGTAGGTCCGTCTCGCCGAGACGGACTCCCCTTTTCACCACGCGGCGGCGCGGAACTTGATGTCGGTGATCGTCTGGCCGGTCAGCTTTGCCCGCAGCGCCGTCAGCAGGGCCCGCTTGCGGAACTGGGCCATTTCTTGCATCAGGATGGAGCTGCGTACTTCCACTTCGAGTACGCCCCGCTTCAGGGCCAACACCCGCGTGTGTGGGTCGGCGTCCGGGCCAACCGCTTCCGCCCAGGCTTCCTCCAGCCGGCCGCGCTCGCTCTTCCGCCCCCACCCGCGCGCGACGAACAGCTTGCCGAGTACGTCCGAAAGCAACTCCGGGTGCGACTCGCGATAGATCTTCGGGCCGGGCGTCGGGTCGGGCATGGGAACCTCCTTGATGTTCGGGAGGGCGAGGCTCCCGCCTCGCCGCGAATCACATTCACGGCTCGGCGGGAGCCTCGCCCTCCCAAACATCAACTCCCGCGTTCGCCGAGTGGCATGACGAGGTACAGGTACGACTCCGGGATGCGGAACAGCACCGGCTTCGTGTTGTCGGTGAACTCCATGACAATCGTCGGCTCGCCGTCGATGGCGCGGAACATGTCGCCGACGTACTGCGGGTCGAGGGCCAGTTGCACCTCCTCGCCGTTGTAGTCCGGCACGGCCATCTCCACCTCAGACGACCCGGCGTCCGCCCCCCGCGCTTGCAGGGTCAGCTTCCCCGGCTCGAACCGGAACTCGACCCGCTTGCTGTCCTCGTCGGTGGTGATGGCCGCCTGCCGCACGCACGAGAAGAACTCGGCGGCGGTCAGCGTCAGCCGCGTGGCCAGCTTCTTCGGGATGATCTGCTGGTACGGCGGGAACTTGCCTTCCACCAACCGCGTGTGGATCATCGCCCGCTCGGTCTGGAACATGGCGGCGTTCGGCCGCAGGGCCACGCGGATCAACTCGCCGGGGTCGGACAGGTTCTTTTCCAGCAGGGTGATCGCCTTCAGCGGGATCAGGTGCGACTGCGGCTTGCCCTCTTCCGCGCCGTGGATGTCGGCCGGGGATTCGATCATGGCCAGCCGCTTGGTGTCGGTGGCGACGAACCGGGCGATGCCGCCGTGGGCCTCCCACAGCACGCCCGTCACGGCCCACCGCGCGCCTTCCTTCTTGTCCGCCGCGAAGGCGGTTCGCTTGATCATCGTCCGCAGCACGCCGGCGGTGATCTCGTGGTACTGCCCGCCGGCGTCGAACATCGGGATGTCCGGGAACTCCAGCGGGTCGCCGCCGGGCAGTTCGTACCGGCCGGTGCCGATGCGGACGAGCGTGTCTTCCTTGCAGTCGATGGAGAGGTCCGAGGCGGTGCCCTCGCGGAGGATGTTGACCAGCCGGGCGACCGGCAGGATGGCTTCCCCGGCCCGGCCGACGTTGATGCCTCGCAACTCGTACCGGATGCCGATCTCGGTGTCGGTGGCCATCAGGATGAGCGCGTCGTCCTGGGCGATGGCTTTCACGTTGGCCAGGATCGGCTTCGTCGTGCGCGGGGCGACGGCTCCTTGAACCAGTTGGCAGGCGGCGAGCAGGGCGTCGCGGGAGCAGGTCACCTTCATGGGACGGGACTCGATGAGGGTGCGGACGAGGTGGGGATATTATTGCAAGTTCCCCCACGCTTTCCATTCGTCTTCGCCGGCCTCTTTCTTCTTGATTCTCCCATCCTTTAAAAACACAGTAGCAGTAGTAAGGTGACAACCGTTGCTGGCGCGCACGGCGGACAACGGCTTGGAAACGCGGGGAATTCCAGGGTACGGGGCAGGTCGAGGGGTGTGGACAAGCCGGCGCGCGGGTGTCGGGTGTCGGGCGCGCCGTGCCGCGCGAGTGGCCCGTGTTGTCACAACCGACAGACTCACTTTAACTGGCGCTCCGGCGCGCCACCCGCGCGCCCGCCGCGCGATGGGTTTTCCACAACGCCCACGTCACTCCAACTCCGCCCGCAACTCGCGCAACCGGCCGGCCAGTGTGGCGTCGGTCCCCGACAGGGCGGCGATCTTCCGCACCGCGTGAAGGACCGTCGAGTGATCGCGTCCGCCGAAGTGCCGGCCGATGTCGGCCAGCGGCAGCCGGGTGAGGTCGCGGGCGAGGGTCATCGCCACTTGCCGCGGGAGCAGCACCGCCCGCAACCGCGACGGGCCGATCACTTCCTTCGGCTTCACCTGAAACGCCACCGCCACCCGCGACACGATCTTCTGAAGCCGCGACTTCGCCTCGCCGATGGTCGGCTCGATCAGCCACTCTTGCACCTGGGCGACGGTCAGCGGCGCGGGATACCCCTTCATCACCGGCTTCAGTTTCTCGACGAACCCGATGAGCGGGCGAACGCCGTCGGCGGCGCGGGCCATCCAGTCAATCGCTTCCGCCGTGAGAAGCACCTTCCGCGCCGCGGCGAAGGTGTCAACGAGTTTGCGGCGGCTGGCCACGCTCGGCGCGTCCAGGCGGACCACCAGCCCGGCGGCCAGTCGGTTCGTCAGCCGACGGGGGAACGCCGATAACCCTGCGGGGCCGGAGGTCGCGGTGAGGACGGTCGGCCGATGGTGCGCTTCGCGGTCGTCGAGCAACTGGCACAGGGCGAGTACGTCCCGCGCTGGCAAGTGTTGTAAATCTTCCACGATCAACAAATCACATTCGGCGATTTCGGCCAGTTCCTCGTTCGGCGTGGAGCGCGACTGGCGCGGCAGCTCCGCAGCCACGACGTGCCGGACGGTGCGCCCCGTCGGGTGGTCCAGGTAGGCCGACACGAGGGCGGTCACGACGGCCGACTTGCCCACGCCGGGCGGGCCGTGCAAGAGAAGGGGCGACGGGGCGGACAGGCGGCCGGCGGCCAGTCGTTGCGCGGCCCGGACGGCCGCGCGGTTTTCCGGCAACACGGTCACGCCGCCCCAACACGGGGACGTGGTGACGAGCGCACTGGCGCGGGGACGGATCATGTCGAAATGATACGGAGTCGCGCGGCGGAAAAGCTGGAATGACCGCGCCCAGAAGGGGGTATTTTTCTCGAATTGTGAAGATGTAACCTTGACGCGATTCGTAGCGCCGTCTGGACGCTCCGTCCGCGATTTTGATAGACCGGATCCCGCTTCCGAGTACCCTTGAATGTCCGGCCCTTCCACTTCTCACTCCGTGACCGGACGACCGTTTTCCCCACCCGGAGGACGCTCGCGATGAACGCGACCCCCACCCCCGATCCCCACCCGCTGCGTCGGCTGATGGCCGGGATCACCGAACACGCCTTCCTCACCCAGGTCGGGTTGGCCGACCCGCCGCTCATCGATTACGTCACCGACCTGCTGTCGCGGTTCATCCACGTCGATGCCATGTACCGCCTCCGCGACTCCGCCGGCCGGCCGATGACGGAGCTGGTGCAGATGGCCGTCGAGGCGGAGAAGTTGCCGCCGGACGGTCGCACCGCCCGCGAGTACCACCGGCACATCGGCGACTTCGCCCTCTTCTGGTCCGGCGTCTTCCCGGAGGCGGTGAACCGCGCGCAGGCGATGCCGAGCAGGGATCACCTCGTCAGCTTCGCCACGCTCGGCAAGCGGTCGTACCGGATCGCCGGCGAGTGCGAGTGCGGGCGGCGGGAACCGGAGTCGGCGGTTCTCCGACGGCTCGGCCACGAGTTCGAACTGTGCGCCCTCGGGCTGCACAAGGTCCGCGAGGAGTGGGACGAGATGGTGAAGCACCCGACCGGCGACGGGCGACTCGTGAAGTAGCTGGCGACCACGTCGGAAATCATCACAACGATTGCGAGTCCAATTCGGGCGGGGTAGAATTTCAACATCGACCGCCGCCCCAGGACTCCTCTCTCATGCACCTGCCCCTGACCCGTCGCGACTGGCTCACCCGTTCCGGCTGCGGCTTCGGTGCCCTGGCACTCGGCGCGCTCACCTCCGACGCCGCCCCGAAGGCGTCGCCGTTGGCCGCCAAGTCCCCGCACCACAAGCCGCGCGCCAAACGGATCATCTTCCTGTTCATGCAGGGTGGCGTCAGCCACGTCGATTCGTTCGACTACAAGCCCCAACTGACCAAGCTCGACGGCAAGCAGATGCCGTTCGACGACGCGCGGGTGATCGCCAACACCGGCAACAAGGGCACCAACCAGCGGGTGATGAAGCCGCTGTGGAAGTTCTCCCAGTACGGCAAGTCCGGGAAGTGGGCGACGGACCTGTTCCCCGAAATCGACAAGCACGTGGATGACTTGACCTTCATCCACAGCCTGCACACGGAAGGCGTCGCCCACGGCCCCGCGACGCTGTTCCTGCACTGCGGCAGCACCAACTTCGTTCGGCCCAGCTTCGGCAGTTGGCTGATGTACGGCCTCGGCACCGAGAACCAGAACCTGCCGGGGTTCGTGAGCCTGGCGCCGTCCACCGGGAACGGCGGGCCGCGGAACTACGGCGGGGCGTTCCTGCCGACGGTCTACCAGGGGACGGCCATCGGCAAGGCCGGCGGGCCGACGGGGGAAGGGATTCGCAACCTGTCCAGCACGCTGTCGAAGGGCGATCAGCAGGCGCGCTTTGAACTGCTCCGCGACCTTCACGCCCAGCAATTGAAGCGGACGCCGGGTGAGGAGGAACTGGAAGCGGTCGCCGAGAGCTACGAACTCGCGTGGCGGATGCAGGCCAACGCGCCAGATGCGCTCGACCTGAAGCGGGAGTCGAAGGAGACGCTGGCCGCGTACGGCATCGGCGAGAAGGCCACGGATAGCTACGGCCGCCAGTGCCTCACCGCCCGCCGCTTGTGTGAGGCCGGGGTCCGCTTCCTGCAGGTGAATTACGGCGACAACACCGCCAACCCGTCGTGGGACCAGCACTCGAACATGCCCAAGCACGCCGACCACGCGAAGGCGGTGGACAAGCCCATCGCCGCGCTGCTGGCGGACCTGAAGCAGCGCGGGCTGCTCGACGACACCATCGTGTGGTGGGGGGGCGAGTTCGGGCGCACCCCCTACGCCCAGCAGAACGGCACCGGCCGCGACCACAACCCCGGCGGGTTCACGGTGTGGGTCGCTGGCGGCGGGTTCAAACCGGGCCTGAGCTACGGCGCGACCGACGAGTTCGGGGCGGCCGCCGTGCAAGACAAAGTCCACATGCACGACCTGCACGCGACGCTGCTGCACCAACTCGGCCTCGACCACGAGAAGTTGACCTACCGCTACGCCGGCCGCGACTTCCGCCTCACCGATGTCCACGGCCGTGTGGTGAAGGAAGTGCTGGGGTGATTCGTTCTTCCGGCCTGAAGGGCCGGTTCTGATAGCCCAGGCCGTGAGGCCTGGATGTGGGGCTTGCACACCACCCACCAGCCGAGGACGCGGACCCGCTCGATGGCGTCGGCGTTCGGGATCGGCTCGACGGCGTTCACCGCCTGGATGCTGGCCAACTTCCGCATGATGTGTCCCTCGATTTTGGGGAGGGCGAGGCTCCCGCCGAGCCGTTTTCGTGGTTCGCGGCTCGGCGGGAGCTCGCCCTCCCAGGTCCATCCACGCGCGAAGCCCCGGCTTTGGGGCCGGGGCTTCGGTGGTCATAGAGTCAGGGTGGCCGGATTCGAACCGACGACCTCCTGCGCCCAAGGCAGGCGCTCTACCAAGCTGAGCTACACCCTGCGACGACGCCTAGCCTACCACTCCGGACACGGGTGGTCCAGTCCGGGTTCACTTCATCAGGTCGAAGGTGCGGAACAAATCCTCGGCGACGGACCCGCTCACCCCGTCCTTGCTGCCGTTGGCCATGACTTGGTACAGCCGCGAACCGACGAGATACACCCGCACCCGGATGACCTGTTTCCCGGCCTCGATCCGCCACTCACGGCCGGGGTGTTTGTCCGCTCCGATGGTCACCTCCGCCTTCTCCGTCACCTTCCCGTCGGCCCCGCGCATGGCGTCGAGGATGCCGTCGAACAGCTTCTCCGGCTTCAGCGTGGCGAAGTCCTTGGGGTAGTTCGTCGTCGTCACCGACAGCACGAGGTCGCTCCCGGAATCGTACCGGGCGGTGTGGACGGGAAGGGTCCCGGCCACCGTCGTGAGGTTCTGGCTGGACGTCTT
Source organism: Gemmatales bacterium (assembly GCA_038247725.1). Taxonomy (GTDB): domain Bacteria; phylum Planctomycetota; class Planctomycetia; order Gemmatales; family Gemmataceae; genus JALHQU01. Next base: position 8,805 of record JBBRUO010000040.1, on the reverse strand, counting down.
CGGCGGGCCGGGCAACCCGACCGTGAACCCGGACTCGTTCGACTCGTAGGTGAACTTCGGCTTCCGCTCCTCGGCGACCGCGGACGCGGTGATGAGCAGGCAGAGCGCGGCGGAACGCATGGTCGGACCCTCGGAGGCGATGCCGGAATTGTACGCACGCGGCAGGTGGGAAACGCGAAACACCGGCCGCGGGGCCGGTGTTTCGTGTCGGGCGGTGGGTGGCACGCTCACTTCCGCAGGGCGTCCATGATCCGCTCGAAGTCGTCGTTCGTGTCGAACCCGATCACGATGTGCCCCTTGTCCTTCGCCTTCACCTTGATCTCGACGCGGGTGGACAGCCGTTGGCGAAGCTCGGTTTCCAGGCTCTCGACGTGGGCCGTCTTCTCGACGGGCGGCTTCGCCTTCGGGGCGGGGGCCTCCGGCTGCTCCTGCTTGGCCGCCTTCACCGCCTGCTCAAGCGCGTGAACCGACAGCCCTTTCAGCACCGCGTCGCGGGCCAGGGACAGCATCCGGTCGCGGTCGCCGACGCTCTTGAGCACCTTGGCGTGGCCGAGGGTGAGTTGACCCAGCCGCACCGCGTCTTGCACTTCCGGCGGCAGGTTCAACAGGGAGACGAGGTTGGCCACGGTGCTGCTGCCGAGGCCGAGTTTGGCGGCGAGCGCCTCTTGCGTCATCTTGAACCGATCCATGTAGTCCTTGAACCCGGTGGCCTTCTCGACGGGGTTCAAGTCCGTCCGCTGGATGTTCTCGACGAGGGCCGCCTCGCACACCTGCTGGTCGCTGCACTCGACGACGTGAACCGGCACCGCGTCCAGCCCGACCAGTTGGGCCGCCCTCAGCCGCCGCTCGCCGGCGATGAGTTGGAACCTGTCGCCGACGGCCCGCACGGCCAGCGGCTGAAGGATGCCGTGCTCGCGGACGCTGTCGGCCAGTTGCTTCAGTTCGTCTTCGTCGAACCGCTTCCGCGGCTGGTACGGGTTCTGCTGAATGCTCGTGACGAGCACCAGCCCAGTCGCCGGCGAGCCGGGGGCGGCGTTGCCGGCGCTGCCCAGCAGCGCGTCGAGACCCCGGCCCAGACGCGGTTTGTTCGATTCCATGCTGTCCACCTCCGATGGATGAACCCGGCGGCACCGGGTTGGGATTTCGCCCGCCAATACCAGATCCGGCCGGCGCGGGAAGTCGAACCGTCACGCTGGCGGCCAGTCAATCCTTCCACGTGGAAGGATTGACCCAAGCGGTGCAACTTCTACTGGTAAAAACTGCCCGCCTCAGGCTTCCCCGAACGGCCACGGCACGGATACAACAGCCGTCCCGATCCCGGTCCGCGAAAGGATTTCCCATGTCGGCTCCCGAACCACTCATCCACCCGACGGCCGTACTCGCCCCCGGTGCCCGGCTCGCGCCCGACGTGCGGGTCGGCCCGTTCGCGGTGATCGAAGGCGACGTGACCCTCGGGGCCGGGTGCGTCGTCGGGCCGCACGTCCACCTGCTCGGCGTCCTGTCGGCCGGGTCGAACAACCGCTTCCACACCGGCTGTGTCCTCGGCGACACCCCCCAGCACACCGCCTACGCCGGCGAGCCGACGCGGGTGGAGATCGGCCACGACAACACCTTCCGCGAGCACGTCACCGTTCACCGGGCGATGCCGGCGACAGGGGCGACCGTGATCGGCCACAAGAACCTGTTCATGGTGGGCAGCCATGTCGCGCACGATTGCCGGATCGGGGACAGTTGCATCTTCGCCAACGCCGCCGTGATCGGCGGACACGTCACGGTGATGAGCGGGGCGTTCCTGTCCGGGAACAGTTGCGTCCACCAGTTCTGCCGCATCGGGCGGCTGGCGATGCTCAGTGGCACGAGTTCCGTGAGCCTGGATCTGCCGCCGTTCTGGATCGTGCAAGAGGTCAACATCGCCCGTGGGGTGAACGTGATCGGGATGCGCCGGGCTGGCATCCCGACCGCCGAGATTCAGGGCGTCCGCCGGGCGTACAAGACGATCAACCGGAGCGGCCTGACCGTCACGGCGGCACTGGACCAAATCGAAGCGGCGGACGGCGAACTGCCGTCGGTGGCGGAGTTGGTGGCGTTCATTCGCGAGTCCCAGCGCGGCATCGTCACCGCCGGCCGGGAGACGGATGATGAGTGATGAGAGGTACTCCGCGCCCTCCGGGAGCGGGTCGGCGCAGACCGCTCCCGGAGGGCGCGGAGTACGTGCCGTGTGGCGGTGGTGGTTCGCCATCCCCATGTCCTTGCGGTTCGCCATCGGGATTTGGCTCGCGCTGCTGCTGGGGGTGTTCGGCCGGGTCGCCGTCTCGAAGCCGGAGCAGCAGTCGGTGCTGCCGGTCTACCTGTACGGGGCCGAGCGGTTGGTCGCGGGCGAGTTGATGTACACTCGGCCGGCCCCGCCGATCCCGGACGTCTTCCGCAACCCGCCGGCGGTGGCGGCGTTCTTCGTGCCGTTCACCCGCCTCGATCCGAAAGCCGCCGCGATCCTGTGGCGGCTGCTCGGCGTGTCGCTGTACCTGCTCGGCTTGAAGCGGCTCATCCGCGATGTCCTCCCTCCACTGTCGCCGGCCCGCCGCGCGTGGGTGTGGATCCTGTCCGCCGTGCTGGTCATCCCCGCGTTCAACAACGGCCAGATCAACTTCCCCATCCTGGCGACGGCTTTATTGGGAACGGCCGCCGCCGCGCGGGGTTGTTGGTGGTCCGCCTCCTGCTGGCTCGTGGCTTGCGCCTCATTCAAGGTGTACACGGCCGCCGTCGGGATGTTGATGTCAGTAGCCTTCCCACGGACCCTTTCCGTGCGGTTCGCGGTCGTGGCGCTGCTGATCGGCGGGGGGACGACGCTGGCTGTGGAAGCGTGGGCGCGACCTCAATCGCCGCTGACGGAGTTCACGCACGCCCTGCGTGATGAGGACCGAAGTGGGGCGGAACTGAGCCGGGCACCGAAGAGTTGGTCGATTGTGGTTCGGGTCTGGTTCGGCGTGGTGGTGCCGGAGGAGGTGCGGTTCGGCGTGTCGCTGGTGGTCGCGGCGGGGATGGCGGGGTGGATTTGGTTCCGCTCTCGTTCTGTCCCCCTCCCGGTTGCTGCGCAACCGACCTCCCCCCAGCGGGGAGAGGTGGGAAAAACCGGCGCGTCGCCTCTCGTGCCTGGCTTTGCTTTGCTGGCCCTGACCCTGGGCCTGCTGTGGCTGACGCTGTTCGGACCCGCGACGGAGGTAAACACCTACTCGGTGCTGGCCCCGGTCGCGGGGGTGATGTGTGTGGTCGGCCGGTGGCAGTGGGTGGCGCGGATCGGAACGCTGTTGCTGCTCGTCGGCGTGATCCGCGGCGGCTTCCCGCCGGGGATGGCGTACCCGCTTCACGAGGTCCAGGCCATCGGCGCGGCGCTGGTGTTGGTGGCAGTGTTGAAACCGTTCCATGAAGAGGAACGCGGATGACGCGGACACGATAGTCGTTCTTCCGGCCTGAAGGGCCGGTTCTGTCAGCCCAGGCCGTGAGCCTGGGAACCGTGATAGGGTCAGAACCCCGGCCCGGAACGACCAGACACCCAGGCCTCACGGCCTGGGCTGACAGAACCGGCCCTTCAGGCCGGAATGCTGGTCGCGGTCCTCACACCCCCACGGGTTCGAGCTTGGCACCGGGTTTGGACTTCGCGCGGTCGGCGAGGTTCGCGGCCAGCTTCGGGTGTGGCACCAGGTAGTTGCCGATGGCGAGGTAGTCCACGTTCCCCAGCAGGAACGCCCGCACCGCGTCCGTCGGGCTGCACACGATCGGCTCCTCGTGCATGTTGAAGCTGGTGTTGATGACGACCGGGATGCCCGTCTTCGCGGCGTAGGCCGAGATCAGCTTGTGATAGCTCGGGTTGCTCTGCGGCGTCACCAACTGTGGGCGGGCGGTACCATCGACGTGAACCGCCGCCGGGCTGTGGCCTTTCATCTCGTCGGTGCAGTCGAACGTGACGGTCATGAACTCGGCCGTCTTCTCGCAGCCGGGCAGGTTCTTGAACAGTTGCGGCGCGGCCTCGGCCAGGCACGACGGTGCGAACGGCATGAACTCGGTGCGGGCGAGTTGGTGGTTCAACCACTGGTTCACCTCCGGTTCCTTCGCCGGGTACAGCACGCTGCGGTTGCCGAGCGCGCGCGGGCCGTACTCCATCCGCCCGTTGAACCGCCCGATGATGTGGTCCTGACTCAGCAACTCGGCGATGCGGTCTTCGGGTTCATCGAACCGCTCGTAGCCCAACTTCTCCGCGTCCAGGGCGGCGCGAATCTGCCCCTCGGTGTAGTCCGGTCCGTGGTACACCACGTCGTATTGCCCGACCCGGCTCATGACCTCGTGACCGAAGACCAGCATCGCGGCTCCGGTGCCGCACCCGCCGTCGCCCATGTTCGGGTAGACGAACAGGCCATCGACGCCGGGGATTTCGCGGATCCGCTGGTTCAACTTCACGTTCGCATGGACCCCGCCAGACACCACCACTTTCGACTTGCCGGTCTTCTTCAGCCAATGCGTGACCACCCGGCGGGTGACTTCTTCGAGGACGAACTGGTACGCGGCGGCCACGTCCCGTTTGGCGAAGTGCCCGGCCAGGGCCCGCGTGAAGGAGTGGTTCTGGGCGTTGGCGATCTTGATGTCGCCGTTGCTGGTGTCGAACCGCTCCAGCAGCACGTCGGCCAGGTGCTTCGGGTCGCCGTAGGAGGCGAGGCCGACGATCTTCCCTTCGTGACGGCTGGGTTTGAAGCCGAGGCCGCTGGTGACGTGTTCGTAGAAGATGCCGAGCGAGTTCGGGAACGTGAAGCGGACGAGGTTCCGCAACCCGGACTCGCCGCCGGTGTAGACGCCGCCGCACATGCCGGACCCATAGCCGTCGAGAGTGACGATGAGGGCGTCGCGGAACGGGGAGGCGTAGTAGGCGTTCGCGGCGTGGGTGTCGTGGTGCTGGAAGCGGCGGAGCGGCTTCTTGTCGAGGCCGTGCTTCTTCAGCCCGGCGGCCAGGTCTTCGCTCCACTTCTTGTGTTCGCTGACGGCCGTCTCCCGCCACTTGCGGAATAGCTTCTCGTGGGCCGCCCGATCCGCTCGTTTGCTACTCGCGATCCGCTCGTAGTAGAACCGCTTCCACCACGCCTTCTTGGGCATGAACTCGGCGGCTTCGGTGTCGATGCCGGGGATGAGTTGGGTGCGGTCCACCCGGTAGCCGGTGCCGATGACCTGCTGGTACTTGGCGTTCGACCCGCCGGTGTTCGCGCGGTTGAACTTGGCGTCGGCCGTCACCGCGTCGGCGATCAGCCGGGCTTCTTCGTCCCAGTCGAAGAAGGCGTAGGCGACGACATTGACGGACTCGGCCGACCAACCCAAACGGCGAAAACCTTCTTCCAGGGCGCGGTGCGGGAACCCGGATTGCAACTTCACCCGACTCAGTCGCTCTTCTCCACAAGCGAAAAGGACCTGGCCGTCTTCCAGAAACGAAACCGTCGAGTCTTTATCCAACGGGCTAATGCCAAGCACTCTCATCGGTGGGCGGCCTCAAGGTGGGTGGCGATCTCGGTGACGGTGGCGGGGGTGAAGTCGGGCCAGCCGGCTACCGTGGCAAGGGTCCGCTCGACGTTCTCCAAAATGCGGGCCACGTCGGCGGGGGTCCGGGCGTAGGGGCTGCCACCTGACATCAGCGAGGAGCTGTGCAGGGTGAAGCTGACGAACGGCGGCCGCGCGTTCCGCAACGCGGCCAGGAACTTTAGAATCTGATTTCCCAGCGGGTTCTCGAAATTCAGCCACGCCCGTGAGGCGATGCCGGACCGGTCCAGCACCCCCGTGAGCCGGAACAGCCGGCCCAGTTTCGTGTCGGCGGCGGCAAGGATTTTCGCCCACAAGCCGAACGGCCGGCGGGTGAAGCCGAACGTCAGCGGCAGTTCCCACATCGGGTTGTCGCCGGGTTGCCGCGGCGGAAGGCGAACGGGGTCAAGGCCGCGAGGCCGGAAGTCCGGCGCGCCGTCGTCGGCCCAGGTGTTCCACGGCAGCACCGAGCAATCGACCCAGACGCCGTTGTCGCGGAGGAAGTTTTGGATCGCCGGCGAGGTGGAATAGCGGCCGCCGCGGAAGCTGGTGGGGGTGATTCCCGCCGCGCGGAAGGCGTCGAGGGTGCTGGAGAGCTTGGCCGCCTGCTCGTCCCACGGCAGGTTGTGGAGGAAGCTGTCGCGCGGGGAAACGCTGGAAACGGGTGCGACCGGCGGCGTGTTCCACGGGTGGATGTGCAGGCCGATCTCGGTGCGCGGCCGCGTCGCCAACTCCTGGATGGTCGCGGTCGCGGCGGTGTCGCTCAGGACCGCGTGGTTGGTGAAGTACACCACCGCCGCGCCGGCCTTCTCGCACACGGCCTGGAACTTCGGCAACTCGGCGATGTTCCGCACGAAAGTCAGGCCGGTCGGGTAGCCGGAGTTCCAGTCCCACTCCTCCTCGGTGTCCACCGTGACGCAGTAGCGGATCGGTTCGGGCATGGCGGGTCGAGGTGCGGCGCGAGGGAGTTTGCGGCGGTGATATGTTAGGGTAGCGCGCGGAATTCTCCCACGGTGATCCGCGGACAGGTTTTCAGCCCGAAGGGCTGTCTCTGAAAGCCCAGGCCTCCGGCCTGGGTATCGGTGGGGTTTGTTTTCCGACCCTGAAAGGGTCGCTCAGGGTGTGGGAGAGAGCCTTTCAGGCTCCCGGATTCCAACGCCACGCACCCAGGCCGGAGGCCTGGGCTTTCAGAGACAGCCCTTCGGGCTGAAAACTGGTGGGTAGCGGCGTCCATCTCACTCGCTACCGTTGGCCAGGCGGAGACGTGCCTTCGCCTAAAGTATGGCGACGAGCGTGGCCGTGTTCACGATGGATTCGTGTTGGGCACGCTCGTCCGGAGTGATCGTGTCCTCAGCGTTCTTCTCAGCGAATTCGTCCAGCCGAGCTTGGACTTCCGGGCCAGCCCGAAGGGAGACGATCCGCTCGGCCGCCTCGACGGTCAGGTAGTCCCGAATCGGGTTGAGGAGTTGGTCGAGAAAATCCGTTTCGTTGGTGGCAGTCATGTGGCGACCTGCCAGAGTTGATGAGCGGAACGGGAGGGATTTGAACCCTCGATACGGGGTAAACCGTATACGGCATTTCCAGTGCCGCCTCTTCAGCCGCTCGAGCACCGTTCCTTCCGACTCCCGAATCATATCGCGCGCCCGCCGCCGGGCAACTGATCTCATCCGAACAGCGGCAAGAGCGGTTCCCCCTCGGTCACGGTCAGCGGCCGACCCAGGCGGTCGGCAACGAGAGTGTCCGCCGAAACGCCGAGCGCGTGGTAGACGGTGGCCGTCAGGTCCGCCGGAGAGACCAGCTTCTCCGTCGGCAGCGCCCCGATCTTGTCGCTGGCCCCGTACACTTGCCCGCCGCGGACTCCGCCGCCGGCCAACACCGCCGAGTAACAGCGGGCGTAATGTTCGCGGCCGGCGTTCCCGCTGCTGATCTTCGGGTTCCGACCGAACTCGCCGACCCACAGGATGAGCGTGTCGTCGAGCATCCCGCGGTCGGTCAGATCTTCGAGGAGCGAAGCGAACCCGGCGTCGGCCGGCGGCATCAGCCGGGTCTTCAACTGCTTGAAGTTGTCGCCGTGGGTGTCCCAGAAGTTTTGCCCGTCGTTCGGCCAGTTCACCGTCACCAGGCGGACCCCGGCTTCCACCAGTCGCCGGGCGAGCAGGCAACTTTGGCCGTGGGTGGTGCGGCCGTAGCGGTCCCGCGTCTGCGGCGTCTCGCCGGACAAGTCGAAGGCCCGTTGAACGTCCGGGGCGGCGAGCAGGTGCATCGCCTTCTCCCGTGCGGCCGAGAACCCGACATCCGGCACCCGGTTGTCGAGGGCGTCGAGTAACTCGCGCCGGCCCCGCGATTCGAGGGCGGACCCGTCCAGCCCGCTGACCCGGAAGGTGGCCGCGTTCGGGTCGCCGGACACGAGGAACGGGTCGAACCCCGCGCCGAGCCAGCCGCCGTGTTGGCCGGGGGCGACTCCGCCGGGGGCGGCCGGGTGAGAGACGATCCACGGCAACGTGACGCTGCCCGGCACGCCCTTCGGAAGCGGGCGCAACTTCTCCAGCATGGAGCCAACTTGCGGGGTGTCGTTGCGGCTCGGGGCGTCGGCGTCCGAGTTCACGCGCGGGGCCAGCCGGCCGGTCATCAGGTGGTGAACGCTGGACAGGTGCGCCACGTCGGTGTGGGCCATCGACCGCACCACCGCGTACCGCTCGGCCAGTTTGCTCAGCCGGGGGAAGTGCTCACTGATCTGGAGGCCGGGTACCGTGGTCGGGATCGGCTTGAACTCGCCTCGCACTTCCTCCGGGGCGTCCGGCTTGAGATCCCACGTGTCGAGGTGGCTCGGCCCACCCCACATAAACAACAGGATGACCGACTTGGCCTTCGGGCGGGGGGTGTCGGCGCGGGCCGGTGCGCTGAGCAGCGACGGCAGGCTGAGGCCGAGAGCGCCGAGCGACCCGGCGCGGACCACGTCGCGGCGCGACGGGAACTGGAATGGGGGCATGAGGTGCGGACCCGTCGGGGGAGCGGTTCTGGCGGACCGAAGAGCGGCCCGCCGGTGGGAGTTCGACCGCCCCATTCTCGCACCCGCTACGGCAATGTCAACCGGATCGACCGCCGCTTGCCGGCCCGCAAAACGTCGAACGTGACCCCGTCGCCCGGCTTCTTCTTCGTCAGCGTGTGGAAGATCAGGTCCGATTCGCGCTTCGGCGCGGTGTCGCCGTCGAAGCCGATGATGACATCCCCCTTCACCAGTCCCGCCCGCTT
>JBBRUO010000039.1:0-19086 GCA_038247725.1 Gemmatales bacterium | reverse complement strand
GGCGATCTGGTCTGCCCGCCGACGGAGTCGCCGCTCGCCAAGCCGGGCGCGGACTCGACGTTGAGGCTTGCCGCCGAACTGTACACAGGGAAGCGGGCCGAGCAGTTGCAGACGATGATCCGGGAGCTGGTGAAGCCATACAGTTGGGAGGAGAAGGGTGGGGCCGGGCGGCTGGACTACTATGCCACCGGCAACGCCCTCGTGGTAAACGGTGAGCAAAAAGTGGTCGAAGAGGTCGGGGAGTTGCTGGCTTCGCTGGAGCGGTGTCAGGCCGGGAAACCGGGCGAATGCTGGGAACACCTGCGGGCGAACTCGGGTTCGGGCGTGATGCGAACGCCGGAACCGACTCCGAAGTTCGACCCGCACGTGTTCGTCCAGATGACACTCTTCTCGGCGACGAGCGACCACCCCGCCGTGCGGAAACTGCTGGAAAAGTCGCGGGAGACGCCGCTCACCCCCGAGGAGGTGAAGGCAACCCTGATCGAGCTGAAGAAGGACGGGGCGGTGGAGATCCACTCCCGCCCGCAACTGATGCTGCGAGACAAGCAGACCGGGTTCTTCCAGATCGGCCAGCAGTTCCCCCGCTTGAGCGGGACGACGCAGCCCGACACCGGGAAACCCCAGCAGGGGGTCGAGTACATCAACACCGGCACCGTAGTCCGAATGACGCCGGACGTGTCGGCCGACCGCAAGTCCGTTCGCCTCCGGGCGGAGATCTCGATGACCGAACCGAGTACGTCCCGCATCGACCTGGGCAACGGGCAGTTCGCCACCCCGATCGATTGCCAGGCGGTGGAAAGCACCCTCGTCCTCCCGGACGGCGGCACGATGGCGGTGAACATCGGGACGAAGAAGGTGGAACACCGGCTCGAAAATAAGGTGCCGTTCCTTGGCGACCTGCCGTATGTCGGCCGCTTGTTCCGGAACGTCGGCGTCAGCCACGAGCGCCGTGACACCATCGCCGTCGTCACCGTCACCGGCGTGAATTCGGCGGAGCAACACCAGCAACTCGTCAACCGAGTGGCCGCGAGCGTCCCGCGAACGCTGTCGATGCCCGTCGCGGCCGCCCCGGTTCCCGTCCCGCCGCCGGCGGTGTCTCTGCACAAGCACGTGACGCCGATCCCGATGCCCATTCACGGTCAGGCGGTCGCCCCCCAGGTGATTCGGGTGGTCGGCCTGGACGGGCTGGAACGGATCGGCGTCGAGTTCGACCTGGTGCAGGCGAGCGGTTCGGTGCCCGTGACGGGTCGGGTGACCGGGGGTGGCGCGGCCATCGGAGGCTTCATCGGACACCTGGGCGAAGCCCCGTCCACCCTCATGACGGCGTACCACGCGGCCTGTGCCGCGGGCAAGAAAGATGAGGCGGCCCGGTTGGCGCTTCAGCTTCTGGCGAACGACCCGACCTGTTTCGGCCGGGGCAAGTAAGGGATTTCCGATGCGAGCGGAACCGGGTTGCGAGCGGGAGTCGGAGGTTTCCGACCCGCGCGCGGCCCGGTTTCCGCGCGCGGGGATGTCGGACACGGGCGGGGCGAAAATCTGCGGCTGGGGAAAAGCCCGTCTTGCGGTCGCCGGGGGCGGGGGTGATAATTCCACTCATTCATCGCCACGGATGCGGTGCCTCATCCTCTCGCGATTCCGGAGCGGCGGCCCATGTCGGACTTCACTGACGATGTCTTCCTGGCGAACGGACGGGTGCGGCCCGATGTCGTGGATGAGGCCACCGCGCTCGCCCTCCGCGACTCGCTCAGCCACGCCCGCGGGACGAACTGGGACAGCGTCCGCACCCCGCACCTGTTCATGGGGCTGCTCGGCACCCCGGACGCCGGGGTGTACGCCTGGGCCCTCCGCCTGGGGGCCGACACCGGCCGCCTGTTGGAACAGTTCCGCGACCTCTTCTTCCAGGACGCCGAACCCGTCCCCCCGCTGCTGCTCAACCGCGAGTTCCTGTCGGACAACGTGATCCGCGTGCTGCGGGACGCCGTCTGCCGGGCGAAGGACTACGGCCGCGACGTCATTACCCCGATGGATCTGCTCATCATCCTGTTCACCACCCCGAACAGCATCGTCGCCGAGTGCTTCGAGCGGATCGGCGTCACCGCCGCCCGCCTCACCGAGTTGGCCGTGATGGTCGAGCAGGAAGGCAGCCTGAGCTAGCGCCGGCTGTCGAAGTCGGACACGGGAGCGGCGGCCCCATCGGGATCCGCCGCTCCCTCCGACTGTGATTCCGATCCGCCTCATCTCAACGCCAAGTTCCGCTGCCCTCAGATACAAACCCGCCGGGCGTGTCCCAAGACGTTGAGGGGCGACCGCTTCTTCCCACCTCCCCTCGTTGAGGGGAGGTCGGTCGCGTCCCGCGACCGGGCGGGGAGATTTCTTCGGCTTGTTAGCCCGCCGCGCCAGCAAGGGACCAACTGCTGAGGGCCGGGTGTGACCGTGTGCCCATTGCCGCACGTCCCTTGCTGGCGCGGCGGGCTAACACAAAACCAGACTCCCCTCCCGGCGGCTTCGCCGCCGACCTCCCCTCAACGAGGGGAGGTCGGTTGCGTGCCCCGCACGGCACCCGATGGGACCGCGTCGGTGAGTTCCTGGATCAGTTCGTCAAATTCCGACTTCGCCCCGTTCCGTGCCCAGGTTCTCACACCCGGCTCACCGGTCGTCGTGGAAGAGGGGTCGGTCCACTTCCGCACTTCCGGAGCGAACCCCATGACTTGGCGATTGCGACTCGCGGCCCTCGCCCTCGCGGCGACGGCCACCGCCGCCACCGCCGGCGACTGGCTCCAGTTCCGCGGGCCGAACGGTTCCGGCGTCTCGACCGAGAAGAACCTGCCGAGCGAGTGGTCGGCCGACAAGAACGTCGCCTGGAAGGCGAAGGTGCCGGGCGTGGCGCGGTCGTCGCCCATCATCGTCGGCGACAAGGTGATCGTGACGACGGCCGTCGCCGACGGGCAGCCGAAGCCGGGGGGTGGGTTCGGTGGCGGCGGTGGCGGCGGCACCCTGTTCGCGGTGAAGGCCGGCGCGACCGGCGACATCAGCCCGGCAGCCGGCAAGACGGCGAGTGACGGCGTCGTCTGGTCCGTCCCCCGCGCCATGCCGTCGGCCGCGTCCCCGCTCCCCTACGAGGGGTACGTGTACACCTTCGACCGCAACGGCGGCACCGCGAGCGGCTTCGACGCCAAGACCGGGAAGGCCGAGTACACGAAGGAGCGGATCTCGAACGCGCGGGCGGTGTGGGCGTCCCCGTGGGCCTACGGCGGGCAGGTGTTCGTGCTGGACGAGAGCGGGGCGACGCACGTGCTCAAAGCCGGCCCGGAGTTCGAGATGCTCCGGACCAACGCCCTCGGCCGCGAGACGTACTGGTCTTCCCCGTCGGTGGCCGGCGGCAACGTGTTCATCCGCGGGGTGGACTCGCTGACGTGCATCAAGTGAAGCCGGCGAGTCGGCCAGCCCACGCGCCCGGTCGGCGGTGCGCGTGGGTGACGGTCAAAATGACAGCCTCGGCGTCGGTGACAACGTAGATCACCCGCTGATTGAACCGGTCAATGAACACCTCCCGCGTCTCGACACAGTCCGGCCCGTCCTCGGTCGGCGAATGCAGCCGGGGGTTCGCCCGGATTGCCGCGACTGCGGCCTCGAACAGGTCGGCGAACGCGGTCCCGTAGCCCGACTGCTCTCGCTCCAGGCGCGCCTCGGTCTGGAGAACGTCGAGCCGTGCGTCGGCCGTGACCCGTACGTTCATGGCTTTCTCCGCTCAGCTCGGGCGCGCAACTCGGCGATCACGTCCTCGGCGGCGTGCGACGGGTCGGTTCCGTCTTGGTATCGCTCCCACCGGCGGGTCAATTCGGCCCGGAGGTCCGGGTCACCCACATCGGCGCTTTCCCAGAGCAGCGCGGCGAACTTCCGTTTCGCCTCCGGGGAAAGTTGCAACCCCCGGTCGATCAGGTCTTGCGGCAGGTCGGCGGTGTCGGTCATTTCTTGTCCTCGGTCAGTTCGCGGATGAAGATGTTGCGGAGTTGCAGTTTATCTGCGGCCTCGAACGTGAGCGGCTTCGCCTCGGTCGCATCCGTGACGCGAACCGTGTGGCGCACCCACTGGCCGGGTTTGCCGTCCTTCGGGGTCGCGGTCAACGCCGTGTCGCCGGACCGCACGACCCCGTCACCGGCAGGCCCGTTGCGGTCGAAGAACAGCTCGAAGTTCTTGTACTTCTTCGCGGTCGTCAGCCCGGCTTTCCCTTTGCTCTGGAAGTTGCCGCCGGCCACGGTCCAGGAGTCCTTCTCGGTGGTCCACCCGGCCAGCGTGGTGGCGTCGCCGATCATGCGGAAGCCGACGTCGGCCGTCGCCACCACTTCCGGCTTCGGGTCGCTGCTGGGCAACTCGGTGATCTTCAGATTGCGGAAGTGGCACTCGGCCCCTTCGGACTCCAGCGCCAGGTAGCCCTTGCGCGGGTTGCACTCGGACACGCCGGAGACCTCCTTACCGTTGACGTGCAGTTTGATGGCCCCGTCCTTGGCGATGATCTTGTAGTGGTTCCACTCGCCGCCACCCTTGGCGCGGTTCTCGGACGGCAGGCACCGCTCCAACCCCTTGCGGGTGGGGTGCGGGCGATCCGGCACGCACTTCGCCCCGGACACGCTGAACACGTCGCCGTGGTTGGTGGCCCAGTCGTTCTTCGGGTAGTTGACCAGCACTTGCACCTCGATGCCCCGCGTGAACGGCCCGCCCACCTGCGGCACCGCGTCGGCCCACACGAACAGCCCGGAGTTGCCGACGGCCTTCGTGTTGACGTGCATCCACTCCATTTCGAGTTCGAAGTTCTCGTACTGCTTCTCGGTGCGGAGGAAGCCGATGGGGAACCCGGTGGTGACCACTTCGCCGTCCTTCACCGTCCAGGTGCCGGGCGCGCCGTTGACGTTCACCCACCCGGTGAGGTCGTTGCCGTTGAACAGCGGCACGGCCGTGGGCGGATCGGCGGCGACAACGGGCGCGAAAGCGACGAGCAGAGCCAGGAGAGCGAGGCGCATCGGGGAGACTCCAGACGGACGGGCGGAGAGAGACCGGTGAAGGGAGCCGCGCGGCGGCCACCTTCCCGGTTGTTATCGTACACCGACTCGCTTCCGTGGTCGTCTCGCGTCCGCGAACCGGGGCTGTTGATGTCCGTCTCGCCGGTGGACGCCTGCTTCCTATCTTGACCACACCTCCCAAACCATCACCGTCATCCCACTTTCGTCGAGTGACACCCATGCTCCGATTCCGGCCCCCGTTCCGCCTCGCACTCGCGTGCGGGTTGCTCTTCGGCGTCCCCGTGGGTGCCGCCGACCCCCCGGCGGGCGCGGAGAAACAGAACCAGATCGCCGACCTCGAACGGCAGGTGGAAGCCCTCAAGCAGAAGATCGCCGACGCCAAGAAGCAGTCCACGTCCTCGGCCAAGAAGACCCTCAGCCTGTCCGACGCCGACATCTGGCGGTCGGTCCGCGGGGCCACCCTGTCGAACGACGGCCGCTGGTTCGCCCACTGGGTCGGCCCGGCGGAGGGGGCCGGCGAGGTGGTGCTGCGGAACACCGCCGACGGCAAGGAGACCCGGTTCCCCGGCGGCCGCGGCGGTGCCCTGGAGTTCGCGTTCGATTCGAAGTGGTTCGCCTTCGCGGTCGCGCCACCGTCGCGCAAGCCCGGCACCCCGGCCCCGTCCGGCCCGGCCGCGAAGCCGAAGGTCGTGCTGGTGAAGTTGCCGACCGGCGAGAAGACGGAAATCGACGGGGTGTCGGCGTTCGCGTTTAACGGCGAGGCGGCCACGCACGTCACGTTCCGCAAGGCGTCCGAACCGCCGACCGGCCCACCCGCGCCCCCGTCCGCCGCCAGCGCGTCGGGGTCCGACCTCGTCGTCCGCGAGTTGGCGACCGGGTCCGAACTCGTCCTCGGCAACGTCGCCGACTTCTCGTTCGACAAGAAGGGGACGTGGCTGGTGATGGTGATCGACGCCGACGGGAAACTCGGGAACGGGGTGCAGGTGCGGGACATGACGACCGGCCTCGTCCGCCAGGTGGAGAGCGGCACGGCCAGCTACCGCCGCCTGACGTGGAACCGCGACACCACCGCCTTCACGGTGCTCAAAGGGGTCGCGGACAAGGCCTACGAGGGGATGTCGTACACCGTCCTCGGGTTCACCCAGGTGGGGGCGACGCCGACGAAAGTGGTGTTCGACCCCAAAGCGGACAAGGACTTCCCGGCGGGACTGGGGGTGAGCGGGAACCGCCCGGCGGCGTGGACCGACGACCTGTCGGGGATCACGTTCGGCGTCGCCGACTTGAAGAAGAAGGACGACCCGAAGAAGGAAACGGCCCCGAACCCGAAGGACACGGGCAAGAAGGCGGACCCGGCCAAGGGCGGCAGCCCGCTCGGGGCCGCGAGCGGCGGCAAGCCGGACCTCATCGTGTGGCACTGGAAGGACGAGCGGCCCCAGCCGATGCAGGAGCGGCAGGCCGGCCTGGACAAGGTGTACTCCTACGCCGCCGTGTATTGGGTGAAGGAGAAGACGTTCGTCCGACTGGCGGACGACGACTGCAAGTCCGTCAGCTTCGGCGGGAAGGCGAAGTTCGCCGTCGGGCAAGACACGTCGCCGTACACCTACATGAGTAACCTGGACGGCCGCCGGTACTCGGACGTGTACGTCATCGACCCGGCCACCGGCAAGCGGACCAGGGCGCTCACCAAGGCGCGGTACTACTTCGGCACCAACCCGGCCGGTACGCACTTCCTCCACTACGACGACGGCCACTTCTTCGTCCACGACATGGCCGCGAAAAAGTCGGTGAACGTGACCACGGCGGTCACCGCCACCGCGTTCGTGGACACCGACGACGACCACAACGTCGAGAAACCGCCGACCCGCCCGCTCGGCTGGAGCCGGGACGGCAAGCACCTGCTGCTGTCCGACGAGTGGGACATCTGGAAGGTGAACGCCGACGGGACCGGCGGCACCAACCTGACGGTGAACGGCAAGGCCGACGGCATCCGCTACACCGGGTTCCTCCAGTTCGACCCGGACCGCACCGAGCCGGGGTACGACCTGAGCAAGCCGGCGCTGGTGAACCTGTACGGCGAGTGGACCAAGAAGGACGGCGTCGGCCGCATCGAACCGGGCACGGCCGGCGTCACGGTCCTGACCGTCGGGGACTACCGCCTCGGCCGGATCGAAAAGGCTCGCAACGTCGAGAAGTACGCCTTCACCAAGGAGACGAACCAGGAGTATCCGGACTACTACCTGGCCGACGGCAGTTTCCAACCGGGCACCAAAGTGACGACCGCCAACCCGCAGCAGGGCGACTACGCCTGGTCGGCCGGGACGAAACTGGTGGACTACACCGGCACCGGCGGGAAGCGGCTGCAAGGGGCGCTGTACCTGCCGGCGGACTACACGCCGGGGAAGAAGTACCCGACCGTCGTGTACATCTACGAGAAACTGTCGAACGGCCTGCACCAGTACGTGCCGCCGGTGGCCAGCGGGAGCGGGTTCAACCGGTCCATCTACACCTCCAACGGGTACGCGGTGTTCACCCCGGACATCACGTACCGGGTGAACGATCCGGGCGTGTCGGCGGTGGAGTGCGTGCTGCCGGCGCTGGATGCGGCCATCGCCACCGGCGTCGTGGACCCGGCGACGGTCGGCCTGCAAGGGCACTCGTGGGGCGGCTACCAGACGGCCTTCCTGGTGACCCAGACCGACCGCTTCCAGGCGGCCGTCGCCGGGGCCCCGCTGACCGACCTCATCAGCATGTACAGCAGCATGTACTGGAACAGCGGGTCGTCCAACCAGCCGATCTTCGAGAGCAGCCAGGGGCGGTTCACCGGCGGGTACTGGGACCAGCAGGCGGCGTACATCCGCAACAGCCCGGTGTTCCACGCCACGAAGGTGAAGACGCCGCTGGTGATCCTGCACAACGACAAGGACGGGGCCGTCGATTTCGTCCAGGGGGTGGAGTACTTCAACACCCTCCGGCGGCTGCTCAAGCCGGTGGTGATGCTGCAATACAAGGGCGAGAACCACGGGCTGGCCAATGAGAACAACCGCAAGGACTACGCCACCCGCATGATGGAGTTCTTCGACCACAAGCTCCGCGGCGAGCCGGCCCCGGACTGGTGGGCGGACGGGGTGCCCCACCTGAAGATGGACGACCACCTGAAGGGGCGGAAGAAGTAGCCGCCCGATCCGGCCGGGTCGCCGTCGCTCGCTCGACGACCCGGCCCCTTCGCTCCCTTTTCCGCACTGGACTTCACCCGGCCACCCGGCGACACTGTTTCGGACACCACCTCTCCCCTCCCGGAGGTTCCCACCGTGCGCCCCGCCATCGCCGCTGCTCTCGCCCTGTGTGCCGCGTGCCCGGCCGTCGCCGCCGACCGCCCGAACATCCTGTTCGTCATCGTGGACGACCAGTCGCCGTTCGACCTGAAGGTGTACGACCCGAAATCGCCGCTCCAGACGCCCACCATCGACCGCCTCGCGGCGCGGGGGATGACCCTCGACGGCGCGTATCACATGGGGTCGTTCTCCGGGGCCGTCTGCACCCCGTCCCGACATATGGTCATGAGCGGCCGCACGGTGTGGCACCTGCCCATCGCGCCGGGGGCGCTGCGGAACAAACTGTGCCCGCCCGACCTGGAGAAGAACACCCTCGCGGCCGTGTTCAACCGCGCCGGGTACCAGACGATGCGGACGTGCAAGGTGGGCAACAGCTACCCCGCCGCCAACAAGCAGTTCACGGTGGTGAAGGACGCCACCAAGCGCGGCGGCACCGACCAGTCCGGCAGCGCCTGGCACGCCGAGCAAGTCCTCGATTACCTCCAAGGGCGGGAGACGGCGAAGGAGAAAGACCCGTTCCTGATCTACTTCGGCTTCTCCCACCCGCACGACACCCGCGACGGCACGCCGGAGTTGCTGGCCAAGTACGGGGCCGTCAACCACACCGACAAGACCGCCCTCCCGCCGGCGAGCGCCACGGCCCCGCCGCTGCCGCCGAACTACCTGCCGGCCCACCCGTTCCCACACGGGCACCCGAACCTCCGCGACGAGGTGGCCGTCAGCGGCGTGTGGGAGAAGCGGGACGAGCGGACCATCCGCAACGAACTCGGCCGCGAGTTCGCTTGCAGCGAGAACATCGACACCCAACTCGGCCGCGTGCTGGAAAAGCTGACGGCGATGGGCGAGTTGGAAAACACCTACGTCGTGTACACCGCCGACCACGGCATGGCCATCGGCCGCCACGGGCTGCAAGGCAAGCAGAACCTGTACCAACACACATGGCGGGTGCCGTTCATCGTCGCCGGGCCGGGCATCAAACCGGGCACGCGGGCGAAGGGGAACGTGTACCTGCTCGACACGCTGGCGACGCTGTGCGACCTCGCCGGCATCAAACCGCCGGACTCCAGTGAAGGGGTCAGCTTCAAGCCGGTGCTGGACGGCAAGAAGGAGACCGTCCGCGACGTGCTGTACGGCACCTACAGTGGCGGCACCAAGCCGGGCATGCGGTGCGTGAAGGCGGGCGATTGGAAGCTCATCAAGTACGACGCCCTGGACGGGAAAGTCCACGAGACGCAACTGTTCAACGTGGCGGACAACCCGCACGAGTTCCTCGTCGAACACCACGACCCGAAGGTGAGGTCGCTCTCCGGGGCCAAGCCGACGAAGGAACAAGTGAACCTCGCCGGCGACCCCAAGCACGCGAAGAAACTGGCGGAGATGGAGGCGCTACTCTTGGCCGAGATGCGCCGACTGAACGACCCGTATCGCCTGTGGAACCAGCCCGACGACGGCCTCCCCCCGCCGACGGCCCCCAAGAAGAAGAAGTAACCCCCGCAACCGGAGCCTCTGATCCAGGAACCCGCTGACGTTGTCCCAGGCGTGCGCCGTGCGGGGAACGCTTCCCACCTCTCCTCGTTGAGGGGAGGTCGGCGGCGCAGCCGCCGGGAGGGGAGTCTTCAAATGCCTGAGGGTGGAAGGAATCTCCCCTCCCGGTTGCTTCGCAACCGACCTCCCCTCAACGAGGGGAGGTGTCAAGACCGGCTCGCCCACAACGTGATGGGACAGTCCCCGCGGGTTCGTGTATGAGGCTCCTCGTTCGCGGCCTGTCCGCCATCGCGCGGTGGACACGGCAGGCCGAAAATCCTGTCCACCCGGTCCGATGACTGCGCCTCGGCTGCTCCGGCGGGCGATTGGCCGAGCTGAACCCGACGCCGACCGTCGCGGATCAACACCATCTGGAATCATCCCTCCCCCCAGCGGCCCGACGACAGGAACACCCATGACCGACAAGCCCTCTCCCGACGCCCCGACCCGCCGCGAGTTCGGCAAGGGCGTGTTGGCCGCCGCCGCCCTCGGCGCGGTGGCCCCGGCGGCCCTCGCCGCCGACGCCCCCAAACCGTTCGGCGACGACTTCCCGAACCTGGACTCGTTCGCCGTCGGCGAGTGGTGGAAGAAGCAGCCTGGGAAGAAGGCCGCGAACCCGCCCCCGCCGATGGACGTGCCCCGCGATCAGGTGGTCGCGTTCGCCCTGTACACCGTCGATCACGGCGTCTTGAAGATGTCCGCCCAACTGTACCCGCTCAAACCCGACGAACCGCGCGAAGCCCGGCTGGAAGTCGAGCGGGACGGCCAGTGGGTGGAACTCCTCAAGGTGCCGGTGACGTACCCCGGCTGGAGCGCGCACTTCCGCGTCGCGAAGTGGGACGCCACCCAGAGCGTGAAGTACCGCGTCCGGCACGGCGAGAAGGCGACCTTCGAAGGGACCGTCCGCCGCGACCCGACCGACCAGGACGTGATCGTCGTCGCCAACATGTCGTGCAACTCCAGCCGCACCACCGGTGCCCGCCCGGAGATCGTCCAACACCTGCTGGCGCACGACCCCGACGTGCTGTACTTCGCCGGCGACCAGACCTATCGCCACACCGAACACACCGCCGGGTGGATCGAGTTCGGCCTACAATTCCGCGACGTGATCCGCGACCGCCCGACGATCACCATCCCGGACGATCACGACGTGGGGCACCCGAACCTGTGGGGCGAGAACGGCAAGCGGTGCAAGCGGCAAGACGGGGCCGACGGCGGCTACTTCTACCCGGCCGCCTACGTCAACATGGTGCAGCGGCAGCAGACGTGGCACCTGCCCGACCCGGCGGACCCGAAGCCGGTCGAACAGGGCATCACGGTCTACTTCACCCGACTCCGCGTCGGCGGGGTGGACTTCGCCATCCTCGAAGACCGCAAGTTCAAGAGCGGACCGGACGGGAAGATTCCCAAGATGGGGCCGCGGCCGGACCACATCAACGACCCGAAGTACGACCCGACGACGGTGGACGTGAAGGGCTTGGAACTGCTCGGCGGGCGGCAGATGACGTTCCTCGCCGACTGGGCCGACGACTGGACCGGGGCGACGGTGAAGGCGGTGCTCTCCCAGACGGCGTTCTGCGGCGCGGTCCACATGCACGGCGGACCCAAGGCCCGACTGCTCGCCGACCTCGACTGCAACGGCTGGCCGCAGACCGGCCGGCGGGTGGCCCTGGAAGCGATCCGCCGGGTGAAGGCGGTTCACCTGTGCGGCGACCAACACCTCGCGGTCGTGGTGAAGCACGGCATCGCCGAGCAGAACGACGGGCCGTTCGCGTTCACCAGCCCGGCCCTCGTGAACACCATCTACGGTCGCTGGTGGCACCCGCTCGACGAGAAGGCCGGGCCGAACCCGGTGCCGAACAGCCCGCTGCCGTGGACCGGTGAGTTCACCGACGGGTTGGGGAACAAGCTCCGCTTGCTGGCCTACGCCAACCCGGAGAACGCCGCCGACGAGCAGAAGCGGGCCGACGGCTACGGGGTGGTGCGGTTCGACAAGAAGAAGCGGACGGTGACGTTCGAGTGCTGGCCCCGCTTCTCGGACGCGGCGGGTGGCGACCAAGGGCAGTTCCCCGGTTGGCCGATCACCGTCAACTGGGACGACAACGACGGCCGCAAGCCGGTCGCGTGGCTGCCGGAGTTGGCGTTCGACGCCGGGGTCCACCCGGTGGTGAAGGTGGCGGACGCCAACTCCGGCGAGGTGCTGTACGTCGTGCGAGTGCCGGGGCCGACGTTCCAGCCGCCGGTGTTCGCCCCCGGCACGTACACGATGACCGTCGGCCGCGACCGCCCGGACGGGCCGAAGTTCGAGAACCTCGACGCCGGCGAGAAGGCCGCCGTCGGCAGCCGGAAGGTGAAGCTGTAAGCCGCACTGGTCCGTCCGTTGCCCGCGGCGGCCCGCGCACATGAAATACGGAAGCTGTGCGCCGTGGGGGGAATGCCGCCGGGAGGGGAGTCTGGTGTTGTTCGCCCGAAGCGCGAGCGAGGGGCCAACCACCGTCGGGGAGCCGGGAGCGACTGGCCACCCATCGCCGCACGCCTCTTGCTGGCGCGGCGCGCGAACAAGCAAAAGACAACTCCCCTCCCGGTCGCGTCCCGCGACCGACCTCCCCTCAACGAGGGGAGGTGGAAGACCGGCCCACCCAGCCAACGCGACCGCCGCCCCACTCCACTTCCTTGACGCCGTCCCTCGCAGGCGGGATAGTAACCTCGTTGGTACTCCCGCCCCTCCCCCTGTGGAACCCCCTCCCATGCGCCTCCTCGCGTCCCTGTTGCTGCTGTTCGCCGGCCCCGCGTTCGCCGACGAGATGACCGCCAAGAAGTCGAAGGACGCCGTCACCGTCCACTTCGGCCAGGAACTGGTCACGACGTACCACATCGGGGAGAAGGTGGCGAAGCCGTACTTCTGGCCGGTGAACGCGCCCGGCGCGGTGCCCGTCACCCGCGCCTGGCCGCTGGCGAAAGGCACCGCCGGCGAAACCACCGACCACATCCACCAGAAGTCGGCGTGGTTCTGTCACGGCGACGTGATCCCCGTCGGGATGGAACTGAAGGTGCGGTCGTCCGATAAGCGGGTG
Organism: Gemmatales bacterium; assembly: GCA_038247725.1. Taxonomy (GTDB): domain Bacteria; phylum Planctomycetota; class Planctomycetia; order Gemmatales; family Gemmataceae; genus JALHQU01. The sequence continues at coordinate 6,138 of JBBRUO010000039.1, read as the reverse complement.
GACGGGGTGGACTTCTGGTCCGAGTCGGCTGGTCATGGGAAGATGGTGTGCGTCGAAGTCGGCGAGCCGGTGGCGGTGTCGAAGACGGCGGTGCGCGTTCCCACCCGGAACGAGTGGCGGACGGCCGACGGGGTGAAAATCCTCGACGAGGCGCGGACGATCACCGTGACCAAGTTGGACGCCGGCTACCTCATCGCGCTCGACATCGTGCTCACCGCGAGCGTGTGCGAGATTCACTTCGGCGACACGAAAGAGGGGTCGATGGGGGTCCGCGTGCCGGACTCGTTCCGCACGTCGCTGACGGACGGCGGCACGGTCACGGCGGCCGACGGCAAGACGGTTCCCGCCGGCACGAAGGACAACTTGCCCGTGTGGGGCCGGCCGGCCGACTGGCACGATTACACCGGTAAGGTCGGGGACGCGACCGCCGGCGTCGCCGTCTTCGACGCCCCAGGGAACGCCCACCGCGCGTACTGGCACACCCGCGCCTACGGCCTGTTGGCCGCCAACCCGTTCGCCCGCGGCAAGTCCGGCTTCCCCGGCCGGAAGGGGAAGACCGAACTGGCGGCCATCAAGAAGGGTGAGACGTTGCCACTGCGGTACGCCATCTACACCCACACCGGCGACGCCAAGGCCGGCAACGTGGCTAAAGCGTATGCGGCGTTCGTCGGCAAGTGACGCCCGCGGCCGAGACGGATCGTAACGACACCACCCCGACGGGCGGGATTCCGGTTCCGGTCGCCCCCGCCGCTTCCTAGAATCAGTCACAGACTCGACTCCCGTTCCGCGGTCCCGGAGTGCCCTGATGCGCGCGTCCTTTCTGACCTTGGCCGCCCTCGCGGCGGTCGGCCTGATCGTCATCGTCACCCTCGCAGCGGGCGAAGATCCGCCGCCCCCTCCTCCGCCGCCGGTGAAACTCGTCCAGATCCGCCAACCGATCCGCGTCGGCGTCGGCGCGAAGCCGGCCGTGAGCGTGGACCAGGCCACCCAGGACAAGAAGGCGCTGGAAGCGGTCGGCATCCGGGGCGACGACTACGACGGGATGCTCAAATACATCGAGTCTCGCACCCTCACCGACGTGGACCTGAAGAAGATCACCGGCCTCATCAAGAAGTTGGGGGACGACGACTTCGACACCCGCACCGCCGCCTCCGCCCAGTTGGAGAAGATCGGCCCGCCGGCGATCGCCCCGTTGCAGACGGCCGCCCAGGACGGCAACATCAACCCGGAGTCGCAGTACCGGTCGAAGGAGGCGCTGAAGCGGATGGAGAAGGTGCCGCACGCCGAGATCGCCGCCGCCTGCGCCCGCGCGCTGGCCAAGGGGAAGAAGCCGGCGGCCGTGCCGGTGCTGCTGGCGTACCTGCCGCTGGCCGACAACGGGTCCGTCTCGGACGCCATCCGCGACACCCTCGCGGCCTACGCCGTGGTGGACGGCAAGCCGTCCCCAGTGCTGCTCGACGCGCTGGCCGACACGAACCCGATCCGCCGCGGGGCCGTCGGCGTCGCCTTGTTGGGCAACGGGGAAAACCCCGACGTGCTGAAGGCCGTGCTGCCGAAGGTGCTGGCCGCCGCCAAGGCCGAGACCGACCCGAACGCCAAGTTCGCCATGACCTTCGCCGTGTTGCTGGTCGGGCGGGACAAGGCGGCCATGCCGCTGGTGCTCGACCTGTTGCCGGGCATGACCCGCTCCCAGGTGTGGCAGGTGGAAGACGTGCTGGTGCAACTGGCCGGGACGGACGCGCCGAAAGCCCGCTGCATCCAGGGCAACAAGGAGTCCTTCGCCAAGGCCCAGAAGGCGTGGACCGAGTGGTGGGACAAGGCCGGTGACAAGCTCGACCTGGCGAAGGCCGAGTTGAGCAGCCGCATCCAGGGCCGCCTGTTCGTCCTCGGCCACGACTACCGGTTCGGCGCGCAGGGGCTGATGATCGAGTTCGGCGGGGACGAGAAGGAGAAGAACCGCATCGCCGGCATGGCCATGCCGATGGACGTGGCGTTCACGGGGAACGGCCGCATGTGGCTGGCCGAGCAGAACACGTCGTCCATCGTCGAGCGGGACGAGAACGGCAAGCAGCTCACCACCCGCCAGATTCTCATCGACCTGCCCGGCGGCGGGCGGATGGGCGGGCAGCCGCAGGGCGTCCAGGCGATGCCCGACGGCGGGGTGATGGCGGTGTGCCGCAACGCGCTGGTGGTGTACGACAAGAAGGGCGACATCAAGGTCAAGTACGTCCGCCCGAACAACGCCAACTTCGGCAACCACGACATGTCCAGCGCCGTGCGGCTGACGTCCGGGGAGTTCGCGCTGTTCGTCCTGAACCAGGGGCCGCAGGGGCAGAAGCCGCAGGTCATCTTCCTCGACAAGGAGGGGAAGGAGATCGACAAGAAGGTGGTGGCGGTGCCGACGGGCTACCACCAGGGGGCGATCATCGAGTCCGGCGACGGGCGGGTGATGGTCACCGAGAACAACAAGGTGACGGAGTACGACGTGAAGACCGGCAAGTCGGTGTGGGAGAAGACCGGGGTGAACCAGCCCCGCTCCCTCCAGCGGTTGCCCAACGGCAACACCCTCATCTTGCACAACCACCCCGGCACCCTCATCGAAGTGACCCCGGAAGGCGAGACGGCGTGGACGTTCGATCTCCGCGAAACCCAGTTGTCCCAGATCATGCGGGCGGTGCTCAAGTGACGGCGAACGGGACGGCGGGTCGCGTGCCCCACCGTCACCGGGTTGGCACGAGGCGGCGCACGTCGGCCGCCTCGTGGGGGAGCGGGTTCGCGCTCCCCCACAGCATTTCGAGGCAGTTCCTTTCCCAGTATTCGGTCGCCAGCGGCGGCAGCGCCCGCCGCGCCGCCGCCGCCGCGATCCGGTGTTCGCGGCACGCCCGGTCCACGTCCTCCAGGCGTCGCAGCACCGTCGGCTGCTCCGGGTCCACCCACGCCGAGCCGCCCATCCCGCGCGGCAACTGCACCGCGAACAGCACCGCCGCCGCCGCCAGCGCGACGACCGCCTGCCGGCCGGACAACTCCCCCGCCCGCCACCGGGGGCCGCCGACGGCCATCAGCATCAGTCCGAACCACGGGAAGACGTTGTACCGCGACCAGTCGCGCAGCTGCTCGACGTACGGCCACCCCACGCGCGCGGAGTAGATGAGCAGGTCGCTGCCGAGGATGAACGCGGCCCCGACGACGACGAGCCGGCGGTCGGCGGCCCGCCGCCACCACCACACGCCGGCCGCCACCAGCAGCGGGAACGCCACCACCACCACCGGCACCGGGGCGGCGAACCGATACACCCCCACCGACGCCACCGCCAACTGATCGACCACCGCTCGCGCCGTGACCCCCGCGCCCGTGACCGGGTCGATCGATCGCAGGGTCGTCTCCCCCTGGAAGTGGTCGGGGCGGTTGATTCGTTCCCCCGCCGCCGCCCAACTAAGGACGAGGAACGCGGCGGTGCCCAGGGGCGGGACCACCGCCGCCCGCCGCCGCCGCCCCAGGCCGAGGTACACGCCCACCAGCGGGCCGACGAGCGCTCCGCCGGCGAACCACGCCGGGGCGACGAACGCCCACACCGCCGTCAGGGCCAGCCGCCACCACCGCCCGCGCTCGGCCCACCGGTCGGCGGCCGACAACCCCAGCAGCGCGCAGCACACGCACCACAGCGGCGGGTGCGCGGCGTACCAGTACAGCGCCTCCTGGTATGCCGCCGTCACGCCAAAAACGATGACACCGGCGACCCCGGCCGCCTCGGACCGGGTGTGGCGGGCGACGAAGCGAAAGGTGAGGAGTAACCCTGCCACGAGAGCCACCCGACCGGGGATCGCCGCCGCCAGCGGCAGCCACGACTGCCGGTGCCCGGTCGCCTCCACGACCGCCGCCGTCGTCAGCCGGGTGAGTGGCCAACTGTGTTCGTTCATCGGCTCCCACAGGTTGGCGCGGGTGTCCGCCCACGTCCACGAGGCCAGCAGGATGTCGAAGTCGTCGTACAGCAACCGGGGGTGGAACAGCGACGTCAGGTGCAGGGACAGCGCGGCGGCGCACAGGGCGAGAAGCACGGCGGGGACGCGCCACCGGGCGGCGGGGGGCGGCAAGTCGGCGGACATCGGCGGCTCCGTTCGTGGCGGCGGGCGCACGACCGTGCGCGATCCGGGTGGGTGATGCCCGGCTGAACTGGTAAAATACGAACGTCCCACGAGGAGCGCCCCGAATGCGGCGGACGACCGACGACACCGACGCCCCGCCCAGACCGGCCCCGGACGTGGCCGCGCTCACGCTCCGCCAGCGGCAACTCGGGTACGAGATCACCGAGACGCCCGGCTCCGCCGCCGTCTTGATCGGCGACCACCCGCGCGGCGTCACCCTCGGTCGCGCCGCCAGCCGGGTGAACGTCAAGCTGCCGGCGGAAGAGCTTCACGCCCGCGACTGGCCGCTTTCCTGGGTGGCGCGGGGCGGTGGGACCATGCTGCACCTGCCCGGCCAAGTCACCTGCTACCCGATCCTGCCGCTCGCCGACTTCCGCCTGACGCCCGCCGCCTACGTCTCGGCGCTCGTGGAAATCGCCGCCGACGTGGTGGCCTCGTTCGACCAGCCGGCCGACGCCGACTACGGCGACGTGGCCGTGCGGGTCCGCGGCCGGCGGGTGGCCCACATCGGGGTGGCGGTGTCCGGCGGGGTCACGCGGTTCGGCTTCGTGCTGAACGTGCTGGCCGACCTGGGACCGTTCCGCGACGTTCACGTGGACGGCGACCCGGTGCCGATGACCAGCTTGCACCGCGAGACCACCAGCCGCGTCACCGAAGCCGCCGCGCGGCGGAAAGTCCTCGACGCCCTGCTCCGCCGCTTCGACCTCCGCCGCGACGACACGACCGCCGCCGGCCCGTTCACCCTCACCCACCTGAGCCGCTATGCGCACCCTGACCGTCATTGAGAAGCCGCCGGCGGACGACCGCCTCAAACCCCGCCGGCTGCCGGAGTGGCTCCGCCGCCCGCTGCCCACCGGGAACGAGAACTTCTTCACCTCCGGGCTGATCGAGGAGTTGGAGCTCGTAACCGTGTGCGAGAGCGCCCGCTGCCCGAACCGCCCGGAGTGCTGGAGCCGCCGCACCGCGACGTTCATGGTGCTGGGCAACATGTGTACGCGGCCGTGCGGGTTCTGCTCGGTGCCCAAGGGCGGCACGCCGGAGCTGGTGGCCGACGACGAACCGGCGCGGGTGGCCGAAGCCGCCGTGCGGTTGGGGCTGAAGCACGTCGTCATCACGTCCGTGACCCGCGACGACCTGCCCGACGGCGGCGCGGCCCACTTCGCCGAGTGCATCCGCGCCGTCCGTGCCCGCACCGGCTCGGCGGTCGAGGTACTGACGCCCGACTTCGGCGGGGACACCGCCGCGATTGACGTGGTCATCGACGCCAAGCCGGAGGTGTTCAACCACAACATCGAGACCGTGCCCCGGTTGTATCGCGTGGTGCGCGGCCGAGCCGACTACCGCCGCAGCCTGGATCTGCTGGAGCGGGTCAAGCAGCGTGCCCCGGAACTGGTGACGAAAGCCGGGTTGATGCTCGGCATCGGCGAAACCGTCGAGGAACTGTTCGACGTACTCGCTGACCTGCGGGACATCCGCTGTGACGTGCTGACGCTCGGCCAGTACCTCGCCCCGACGCTGAAGCACATCCCGGTCGCCCGGTTCCTACCGCCGGAGGAGTTCGACGACATCGCCGTGCGGGCGCGAACGATGGGCTTCCGGCAAGTCGTCGCCGGGCCGTTCGTGCGGTCCAGTTACCACGCGGATGAGATGGTCCCGCACTGACATGCCAACGCCACTACTGCTTCCGGACCTCGGTTCCGACCGCGTGACCTTCAGCCTGTGGCACGTCGCCGCCGGCGAGTCGCTGCGCCTCGGCGAGCGGGTCGCCGAGGTGCTGATCCCCGGCGCGGTGGTGGACATCTCCGCGCCCGTCGCGGGGGTACTGACGGAATGCGTGGCGCGCCCCGGCGAGGCGCTGACCGCGGGTCAGGTGCTGGGGGTGATTGAACTGGATTTGTCCCCCCCTCCCCGGGGGGGGGGGGGGGGGGCCGCAAAGGAAAAAAGCACACCCCGGGGACAAGCCGGGGCAGGCCGCGAGGCCGAATAGGCCGGCGGG